>NZ_JBYQGU010000007.1:0-104189 GCF_058200455.1 Streptococcus sp. SCPM-O-B-15294 (M123)
ATCATCTGAAGGCTTTTTTGTTACCCTATCGACAGTTAACTAAGAAACGAAAATTATTGAAATAATTTTTTGCATTCAACATCTTCTCAGAAACTTTCCGCCGTGAGAAAATTTTCGAGATTGAATTGAATAATTTCATATAATAGAAGTCATCTTTTTTTATTGAAGGATCTCCACGTTATTTTATGTAAATATAGTTTGTCTACAATCTAAAAGATGGAAAGAACCTTCCCATCTTTTAAACGTCTATTCTTTAAAAACCAAACCAACCTTTGAAAGTATCCCAGGCATTTTTTGCTTTTCCAGGAATATCTGCTTCATCGATGGTTTTCTTGGCATCATCTACGATACCTGCAGCGCGTTCTTTGACCGTATCAAAGAAGCCCTTGTCTTCTTCTGGAGTCTCTGTTTCTGTTTCTTGGCCGACAGGAGCAATGCCATTTTCCTCGTAGGAATTTTCTACATGGTCAAAGCTGGTTCCTTCTGTATATGGAAGGACGCTATTGGCTACATTTTGGAAGATCACAGAGGCCGTCTCTGCACTGGTCCCTGTCAAATAGTGGGTTTCATCCGTCTTAGGGAATCCTAGCCACTGACTAATGACCACATCTGGCGTGTAGCCGATGACCCACTGGTCGCCAGAGAGGTCGGGGTTGAAGTCTGTTTCAGTCGTTCCTGTTTTACCAGCCATGGTATAACCATACGGTGCTGCGTTGACACCCGTTCCGTTGGTAAAGGTTCCCAACATCATATTGGTCATCTTCTTATTGGCTGAGCTGCTGAGCACTCGTTTTGATTTCTGACTGTGGCTTTTCACGACCTGACCGCTAGCATTTTCAATCTTGGTAATGAGATGGGCATCGTTCATTACTCCATCGTTGGCAAAGGTTCCATAAGCCTGAGCCATTTGAAGAGGGTTGGTCGTCACGCCTGATCCCAGGGCTACTCCGAGAGATTTGTCCACATTGTCCATGTTGAGACCAAATTTTTTCCCATAATCAAAGACAGTATTGAGCCCTAACTCATTGGCTGTCGCTACAGCTGGAAGGTTGAGAGATTCTGCCAAGGCTTGGTACATAGGAACGGTCGGGCTACCTTGAATGCCACCGTAGTTATCGACTGTATAACTGCCGTAGACTTTAGTCGTATTGTCCAATTCTTTGTTGGTCGACCAGCCGTTGGCAACAGCTGGACTATACACGACGAGAGGTTTAATGGTAGAACCCGGACTTCTCGCAGATTGAGTCGCATAGTTGTAGCTTCGGAAGCCAGCATCTTGGTCACTAGCCACGCGTCCAACGATCGCCCGCACTCCTCCGGTCTTAGGATCCAGGGCTACACTACCAGATTCTGCCCGTGTACCATCTTCAGCAACAGGGAAGAGATCTACATTGTCGTAGATGACCTGCATGCTGGCTTGGTAATTCTGGTCCATCTCTGTATAGATCCGGTACCCATTCTTGATGATATCTTCTTCTGTTAGACCATATTCGTTGACAGCCTCGTTGATAACCGCATCGAAATAGGACGGGTAGCGATAATCTTCTGACTTGCCTTCATAGGCATCCACCAGTTGGCCATGAATATCGACTGCAGCGGATTGATCTGCTGTGGCTTGGTCGATATAGCCAGCTGCGACCATATTTTGTAGGACCGTATTGCGACGATTGGTTGCGTTCTCGACAGAATAAAGGGGGTTATAAATTTCTGGCCCCTTGAGCATACCAGCGAGGACAGCCGACTGATCCAGAGTCAACTCACTAGCGGATACACCAAAATACTTCTTAGAAGCATCTTCAATCCCCCAAATCCCATTTCCAAAATAGGCATTATTGAGGTACATGGTCAGGATTTCTTTCTTACTATACTTTTTGTTAATCTCAAGGGCTAGGAAGAACTCCTTAGCCTTCCGCTCAACCGTCTGATCCTGAGAAAGATAGGCATTTTTAGCCAACTGTTGGGTGATCGTCGATCCCCCACCTGAGCGACCAGCAGTCAAAATCGCCAGGAAGAAACGACCATAGTTAATCCCACTATTTTTGTAGAAACTCCGGTCTTCCGTCGCAACAACCGCATTTTGTAAATTTTCGCTAATGGCATCTAACTCAACGTAAGTCCCTTTTTGTCCTGTTAGGCTTCCTGCTTGGTTCCCATCTTTATCATAGATGATCGTGGTTGCCTTGAGGGCATTTTGCAGATCTGCTACATTGGTCGTCTTGGCTATGTAGAAAAGATAACCTCCGACGACGAGACTAAAGGTCAAGCCAATCAGTAGGAAGATCTTGGTCAAGTGATACTTGCGCCAAAAACGTCTGATCGGATGTTGGGAGTGAGATTTTCTCCGTGACTTCTCAGAGCGGCTATAGGTTGGAGCTTGCTCCTCCCCGTCCGTTGATAACTCAACCTCTTCCGCAATTTTCGTTGGTTTTTTTTCTCGTTGGAAATGACGAATCATTCCCTCCATTAATTCTTTTAATTTGTTCATAGTCCCTATTTTATCACCTTCCTAACGTCTAGACAAGAAAGACCTTCGCAAGAAAGGATGCTTTTAGCTTTCTTTAAGGTTACCGTCAAGTCCACTCTATATAGGGTTTCAGCATCTTGTTCCTCCCTCCCCCTTCCTCCTCATTCTCGCCTTTTCTTTCCACCCGCTTTCTGATACAATAACACTATGCATTATACTATAACGATACCAAACGCCTTGCCCGCCATGACGGTCAAAGAGGCCCTAGAAGATTACTTTCTCATCCCACGAAAGATTCGTCATTTTTTGCGAACCAAAAAACATGTCCAAGTCAATGGGGAGACTGTCCATTGGCAATCCATGCTTAAGGCTGGTGACCAACTGACCCTCACCTTTGATCCGGAAGATTATGAAGAAAAGGAGATCCTAGCAGGGGATGCTAACCTAGTCCAAGCCCTCTATGAAGATGAGCATCTCATCATCGTGAACAAACCGGAAGGCATGAAAACGCACGCCAATCAACCAGATGAAATCGCCCTCCTCAACCACGTCTCCACTTATGTCGGGAAGACCTGTTATGTAGTCCATCGCTTAGATAAGGAAACCAGTGGGGCTCTGGTCTTTGCCAAGAATCCCTTTGTTTTACCCGTCCTGAATCGGCTGTTAGAAGACAAGAAAATCCAACGAGACTATTGGGCCTTAATCCTAGGCAGCTTACCAAAAAAGCAACTGGTTTATAAGGACAAATTGGGACGAGATCGCCACGATCGACGCAAACGCATTGTTGATCCTCGAAAGGGCCTCTATGCAGAGACCCATGTGACTAGCTTAAAGACTTTCAAACGCACCAGTTTGGTCAACTGCCAGCTCCAGACAGGTCGCACCCACCAGATCCGCGTCCACCTCTCTCACCATGGCCATCCAATCGTGGGGGATCCGCTCTATAACCCCGAAAGAGCTCCTCGCCTCATGCTCCACGCCCACCGCTTGCGACTCACCCATCCCTTTACCTTAGAAAAAATCCAAGTTGAGGCTCCTTCTGCAAGTTTTGAAAAGGGATTAAAAGAGCAGATATCTCCATAGAGCAAAATTCCTGATGTTTCTAATCTAGTGGACTAGAAGAAGCTTTCAGTTTGAAGACAAAGTCATTTTTGAAAAGCATCTAGCTGTTTTATGTAAAAAGAAAGATTGTCTACATCTAAAAACACAGAATCAAATAGATTCTGTGTTTTCTGTTATTTCTGCATGCTTCCTAGTTTGTCGTTTCTTCACTTGCGACTGGACTGGTTTCTGTGTTTTCTGACTCTGGAGATGGAGTCTGTGCAGGGTCTGAAGCTTCTTCCTTATTAAGACTAGGATCGCTTGTGGCAGGACTTTGAGGGGCTGGGGCTGCTTTGTCTGCTTCCGCCACTGCTGTCGATGGCGCCGCTAGCAAATCATCTCGAAGAGCTTGAATCGCCTGTAACAAGGCTTTCTTGTCGCTCTTCGGATCAGCTAGTTGATCAAAGAGGGCTTCCAAGCGTTCAAACTGAGCATCACTGGCCCCTTTTTCAACCAATTGTTGGTGGAGAGCAATCAACTGGTTATAAATCTCTTGATAGAGGGCTACGTCTCCCAGTTGAGGTTCTTCTGTTTTCTTTTGCTTTTGTTGTTCAATCGTTTCACCAACTTCACGCAAAAGAGTTTTCCCAGTTGTTAAAGCCTTGTCAGCATCTGGCTCTTGGCGCACCTGTTCCAAACGCTCTTCAAAAGCAGGACGCTTACTTTCTTCTACCTGTGGCAAAAGAGAAGTGATTTGGTCGAAAAGCGCTGTTAAGAGATTAGAGCGTTGACGAGACTCTGTCTTTTCATCCAGGTCACCGTAGACCCCCTTGAGGAAGTCGTAAACAGCTAGGTTATAGGATGGAGCATCTGCCCCCTTTTGATCCAGAACTGTTTTTTCAATTGGATAGGTAGGAGCATTTTCCTGAGACACTACTTGGTCAATGGCTTGCTTGGCTTGGTAAAGCTCCATGAAATGGGCTTTTGAGTCCCAAGCTTCTTCAAAGGCCTGAGCTCGGTAAAGCTTCAAAGCAAGGTCTGCTGCTGTCGCCCGTAATTCTGGCGTCAAGCGCGCATCGCTTAAACTTTGGTAGAAATACTTGAGGTAGTCTACCGAAGTCACACCAGTCCGATCTTGCATCTCCTGAATGGCCTGAAGCAATTTTCCTTCTTGCTCCAATCGTTGGCTATCCTTGGCCGTATAGGCTTCCTGCAACTGAGCCACGAGGCTTTCTTTTTTGAGTTGGAAGGCTTCGGTATCTAGCAAGCGAACCTGTTCCAATAATTCCTGGTAGCGACGGTCCAAGGCCGTTTCTTCTTTCGGTTTGACTTCCTGGGTCGCGTGGATATATTCCTTGTCAACTTGCTCAAGACTAGCCAAGTATCCTGCTGTCGAATTGCTTGGGAAGTTTTTAACAGTTTCTAAGAATTGACCCAAGTTCAACTCAATCCGTCTTTGTTGCAGAGGATCGGATGCGTATAAAGTCCGACTTTCTGCGAGGAGTTGGTTGACCTTGTCCTCTACAGCTTTCTGGTCCAAGTCACCTTTCTGGTAAGCTGATTGGATGGTCGGTAGACGATGAGCCAGGTAGTCCGCCAAGCCTGCTGAGCGCACCTTGATATAGTGGTTATGGTCCCCGTGTGGAATGACAAACTGACCATTCTCGATTTGCATCGTATAAGGGGAAATACCAGAGCGAAGCGCTGTTGCATAGAGCTCATTAATAAAGTCTAGCTCAGGATTTCCTGTTTCAAGTGGAATCCGGACATGCTCCTTCCGAACTGCATAAGGGTGGATATGGGTTGGATCGTATTCTTGGTCTGGATTGTTAAAGACAAAGAAACCATTGGAAATCTTGATAGCTTCCCGAGGGACGCCGTAAGTTTGGCTAATATATTGGATTTTTTCTTCATCCGAAGCATCGCGCGAATAGGTCGCCACATCATCTGTCAGTGGTTGCCCCTTGTCCTCTTCCTTCTTACCAGCTAGCACTGCCTCTGCAGCAGCGATTTCTTGAGGTGAGAGATCCTTCTTGTAGAAGTAATGGGCATGGTCTCCGTGAGCGACCATATAACCCTCGTCATCCTTGCTGATGACATGATCTGCATGGAAACCATGATCATGTTCGCCTTCATGATGATGGTCATGATCGGCTTCATGGTCCTCATGGTCATGCTTGTGGTTAGGATCTTCCTTCTCATGGTCGTGGTCCTGATCGACTGGCTTTGTGTCTGGACTTGAAGGTTGAGTTGGCTTTTCTTCAGTTGCGACAGCCCCAGTTTGAGAACGGAGGACTTGATACTGGCGTGCCAATTCCCGCTCTAAAGGCGAAAGCACACTATAAGGGATGAAATGGAAGTGATCTCCATGCGGATACACCACTCCTTGCTCTGTCCATTTGGTAATTTTGCTTGGATCAAAGACAGAACCATCTGACTCAACATGGCGCTCTGAAAGCGGAGTATGCTGTAACTCTTCCTGAAGACTTTCCAGACTACGTCCGTCTGTCGTCACTGTTGGGTGGGTAAGAGGAGTGGAGAGCGCTGGAGTGACAGGTGCTGGAATTGGCTGATTCGGATTAACCGGTGCAGTCAGCTGGATAGAAGGAGGCAATACAGGTTTCACCTCATTTTTTCCACCTCTACCATTTAAGATAGATAAGGCAGCCGCTAATTCTCCAGCTGATAAGGCGCTCTTCGGAATAAAGTGGTAATGCCCACCATGAGGCACGATAAAGCCATCCCCGGTATCAGAAATCACATCCCCAGGATGGAAGACATAGCCGTCATCTGTCCGGTAGCCAGCTTGACTTGGCTTGACTCCGGCTGTTAGACTAGCGACTGTTTTACCTTCTCGTAGGGCCTGACTCGGCTGACTGAAGTCACGAGTTTGCCCAGCTTTTTGGGCACCCTCTTTCGAACCTGAAACTAGCTCTCCTTTTTTCTGTTGGGCAATTTCCTCCACTGAACGGACATTCAGCGTATGTTGCGGATCAGTTAGATAAAGGTAGTAGGTTCCATCCTTCTTGATAATATAGCCATCTCGCACCTGTGTGACAATGTCCGATTGCTGCAGTTGGTAAGAAGGGTCCCGTAAAATCAGCTCCTCACTAAAAATCGCATCATAAGGGACCTTGCCATTGTAGTAATGGAAATGATCTCCGTGGGAAGTCACAAAGCCCTCGTCAGAAATCTTGACCACAATCTGCTCTGCCTGAGTCTTTTCCTTCGAGTTGACGGATTCAATGCTTTCTTCCTGTTTGTTTGAGTGGCTAGCTGACTTTTTCTTGTCTCCTTGTAAATACTGCACCTGATTCTGACTCTTTTTGTCTTCCTTGACTGGTGCTTGTTGACTTAAGGCATAGGCACATAAACCCAAACCTAGGGTTGCTACTAATCCAATTGTTCCTTTTTTCTTCATTCTTCTACTTACTCCTGTAATTCTTTCGCTAAACTCGCCATATTTTCTTCTAGGTTCTCCAAGAAATCTTTGTTATTTTCTGGATCTGCTTCGAGAGGATCCAAGACCTTCACTTTTGCCCCTGTCGCCTTGGCAATGCTATCGGCCACCTTAGACGAGGTATGCTTCTCAACAAAGATAGTTTGAACTTGATAATCCTTGACAAACTGCTGAATCTCAGCCAATTGACGGGCTGTTGGTTCCTGCTCAGGCGAGATCCCTGCGATTCCTAATTGTTTCAAGCCAAAGCGCTTGGCTAGATAAGAGAAGGCTGTATGCTGAGTCACGAAGGTCTTTTGTGTCGCTTTTTCAAAGAGAGGCTGGTATTTAGCAACCAAAGCCTCACAACGTTTTTCAAGCTTTTTGGCATTGGCCTCATAATAACTTCTGTTCTCTGGATCGATGTCTCCCAACTCTTTGGCGATGATCTTTCCTTCCTCGGCAACTTTTAGTGGATCCATCCAAGTATGAGGGTCATACAAGTGCTTTGCATCCTTCCCTTCCGTATCCTCAATATCTTCTAAGCCAGAGACCTTATCCAATTCCATTCCTTTGCTGGCTTCGATGACCCGCAGTTTCGAGTCTTGCAAGCTAGGATCTAGACGTCCAGCCCAAGATTCGAGTGTTTGAGAATGGTAGACGAAGACATCCGCATCATAGATCTGGGCTGTCTCCTTGGCCGAAGGTTCGTAATCATGAATCCCAGCACCTGACTGAACCATCCAGACCTCGTTTCGATCGCCTGAAATTTCCTTCACCAGGGAATAGACAGGGTAAAAACTCGTCACAATTTTAAGCCCCTTTTTAGTAGAGCCAGCTCCCGAACTCCTCTGGCTCCCACAAGCCACTAGCAGCAAAAGGCAGATGAAACCTATTCCTAAGACCCTTAGTTTCCTCCCAAACATGTATAAATCCCTTCTTTTCCTTAATTGGTTTATTAAACAGTTAATTAACTAGTTAATGATAACGCTAATTTTTTAGTTTGTCAAGAATTTTTTTGTATTTTTTATCACACAGAAAAAAGAGGCCCCCTTAGGAGCCTCTCAGATTGAAGACAAAGCAATCTTAAAAACTTTCCACTGTGAGAAAAGTGCTAGAAACAATTGTGTTTCTAGCACTCGGGAGTTTTGATAGTAAAACAGTTCAGGAAACTGTTTTAGCCTGAGCCTAAAAAATGGGATGCAAGGGGTTCAAAAAGAATTGAACACGGGCTGCGGATCGTGTCAAAAAGATAAGTCTTCCTAGAATCCAAAGATTCAGCGTCAAACTTCCTATTTTGACTTTATCCGCGAACGCCCTTTGTATCTTGATTTAACCATGCGCTTATTTTTTCTTCTTTTTAAGGAGATAAGCTGCACCGCTTGCGACTACAAAGGCTAATACCAAGCTAATCAAGGAGATGGTGGTTCCAGTGCTTGGCAAGATACCAACCTTCTTACCTGGTTTTTTAGGTTCTGGTGTCACTGGCTCTGTTGGTTCATGTTTATTGGTCAGAACAACATTACCTTGACCGTCATCTGTTTTCGTCACTTGGTAACCGGTTGGAACATCTACCTCTTCCACCGTATAGGTGACAGCTTTGCCCTTGACATTCTTGTCTAGATCCGCAAAGGTATGAGTCCACTTGTTCTCAGCGGACAACTCAATGACGTCACCAGACTTCTTACCGTCCGCATATAGCTGCACTTTCACACTCTTCGGACGAAGGCCATCTTTGTCCTCTTGGTCATCCCACTGTTTGGTTACAGAGAGGGTTTTCTTACCTGGAGTGTGCGTATTGGTAATAGTATAGCTTTCTTGGTCAATGCTTGGTGAATAGTTATTAACCTCTACTTCTTGAAGGGTGTAGACGATTTCCTTGCCATCCTTAAACTTAGAAAGGCCAGTAAAGGTTTCTTTCCAATCAGTCTCGCTTGTAATATCTTTGTGAGCCACTTCTCCACCATTGGCTAGAAGCTTCACAGTGATCTTAGCCGGACGTAGACCATCTTGGTTGTCATTGTCCACCCAGATCTTAGTGACTGGAATATCCACCGTACTTGGAGTGTGCGTATTGGTCAAGACGATATCGCCCTTCTCCTTGCTCTCTTCTGTTACGGCGTAACCTTCTGGGACAGCCACTTCTTTCACAGAATAATGAATCTCTTGTCCGTTTACTTTTTCAGCAAGTTTCTCAAAGGTATGAGTCCATTTATTGTCAGCAGACAAGACAACTTCCTTGCCTAGCTTTTCATCACCCGCATACAATTGGACGCGAATTTCTTTTGGACGTAGGCCATCTTGGTTATTAGCGTCATCCCATTTCTTAGTGACCTTAACCTGAGTGACAGCTGGTTCATGCTTATTGGTCAAGACAGGATGTGCTGGATCCTTGTCATCAATTGAAAGGGTGTAGCCTTCTGGGACATTCTCTTCTTTCACAGTGTAGTGAATGGCCTTACCGGCTGCTTTTTCATCAAGATTTTCAAACGTTCCTTGCCATTGATTCGCTTCTGACAATTCAAGGGTCTGGTCTGTAGCAACTCCATCTTTATAGAGTTTGACTGTAATTGTCGCTGGGCGAAGACCATCTTGGTTATTACCATCTTCCCATTTCTTGGTTACTTGAACTGTCGTCTTAGAAGGAGTGTGCGTATTGCTAATCACTACCTGACCAGGATTGGTCGCTTCTACCGTTTGAGTATAGCCTTCTGGAACTTCTGTTTCTTTCACGGTATACTGAACAGCTTGACCAGCTTTTTTCTCATCCAAATCAGAGAAGGTATAGGTCCAGTCGTTGTCTGCAGAAAGTTCTACCTCTTTACCTGATTTTTGGTCATTCGCATAGAGTTGAACCTTGATGCTGTTCGGACGAAGCCCATCTTGGTTTTCTGCATCAGCCCACTTCTTGGTTATTGTCAAGCTAGTTTTACCTGGTTTGTAGGTGTTGGTGATGGTTGATCCTTCGATAGCTGTCGAGTAGTTGGCAACTGTATCTTCTGTTACCGTATAGACTAGTTTTTGACCATTCTTGTAGACTGGTAGGTCTGTGAAGCTATGGCTCCATGTATCTCCCTCACCAGACAGAGTAGCCGTCTGTACTTCTTCTCCGTTGGCTAGGAGATGGACCGTGATGGTTGATGGACGGAGACCGTCTTGGTTCTGAGCATCGTCCCAAACTTTTTTCACGCTTACTTCTGTAGTTTCAGGAGTGCGCTTGTTGGTAATAGTTGCTTTTCCATCGACGAACTGAGCTTCTTGACTATCAGCTGTATAGTGAGTCGGTACCTTGACTTCTTTTACAGTATAGGTAATCACGTTGCCGTCATTGTCTTTGTCCGGAAGAGCGCTGAAGGTTACTTTCCAGTCATTTCCTGCTGAAAGGGCTACTGGTTTGCCTTCTGCTGTTCCATTCTTGTACAATTGGAATTCAATCTTTTCTGGACGAAGACCTTCGACGTTGTCTTGGTCATCCCAGACTTTTGAAGCTTCTAGATCGATATAATGGATATCTTTCTCATTGGTGATCACTTTTGGTGAAGCTTTTGAACCAGTCGCTTCGCCATCAATCGTGACATGATAGATTTGCTGATCTGCATCGTAAGTGACAACGACTGTATGCTCTGTCTCATCCAACTTGTAGTTGTTTGGAGCTTTCGTTTCTTTAAGAGTGTAAGTTCCTTCTGTTAGAGTGGTGAAAGCAAGGTCGCCATCCTTATCAGAAACTTGAGTTGCAAGGACAGCACCAGTCGCATCTGACAAGGTGAATTCCGCACCTGCTAAGCCTTTGCTAGTATCATCCTTGTCTACTTTCTTCACATGGAAGCTCGCCGCAAAGATTTGAGACGTTACAGTGTTGGATTCGCGGTTTCCATCATGTCCTTTGGCTCTATATCCGAATTGGTTATGGGCTTGAACGACACCTGAACGGCCACCATTGTCCTTGTTATCTTCTGTCCGTTCTAGCATCAACTGCTTGACTTGGTCAGTCAATTCGCTTGGGTTGACCACTGGCACCGCAACATCTACTTGGCTACGTGCACCGATAGTGGTTCCCTCATTCGCAACGACCTTAATTCCTGTTACCTTACTATAGTCTGTGACATCTGTTGACCAAATATCTTTATCGACAGCTTGAGCCATGGTCTTAGCTGTGACTGTGGCATCTGTTGTGTAGTATACTGTCCAACCTTCTGGAGCCGTCACTGGTCCACGGAGACTAACTGTGTATTCTGTCTTACGGGCTGAAGCATCCAGAGTATTGACGTCCCCAACTTTAGGAAGAACATCATAGATAACTGTATTTTCAACAGGGTTATCTGTATTGTTTTTAATCGTTAACTTGTAATTAAAGGTTTCCCCTGGTTTAAAGGTACGAGTTACTGTTGAAGCATCAGACAAGTCATCGTTCTTGGCGATGAACTTACGAGAATAAACTCCTTCAGCTGCGACAATGGTATAGTTGGATTCCGCATGAGGAATCTTATCCGTTGTCGAACCATTGTTGTTTAAATCATAGCTATCTACTGCAACTGTATTCGGGTTAGCAGTTTCTAGATCCCAAAGGCCTTCTCCTGCCAGATAGATATGGTTGGTAAAGGTTCCGCCATCAGCCTTGCCTTTCAGCTTGGTATAAATAAACGGCAAACGAACTTGACCACCAGTCTCTAGAGCACGTTTGATAAATTCCTTTTGATCCAAATGGATAATCAAGGCAGAACGTCCAGAGTTGTGGTAGTTTTCAATGACCTCATAGGACTTGTTCCAAGGGGCATAAAAACGAGTGTTATTTTTATCAAAATATTGATTTAGGTAATTGAAGTCAATGTCCAAGGTATTTGGATCAAAGAGATCAATAACACGCAAGTCCTTGTAATCCTTACCTGGATCCAAGCGAACATTTTCAGCAGATAGGGAGAAACGAATGGTTTTTCCATCTGTGAATTGGACATTGTTATAATCTGTATTCTTAGTCAGATTAACATTTTCTGTCAATGGAAGAAGTTTGAACTGCCATTTAGCAGATTGGTCTCTGTCTGCTCCTGATTGAGTTTTGTAAGTAATGCGACCAGTATTTTCATAGGCATTCTTGCTATCATCGTTCTCATCAATATGAGTCTTTTCTGGATCCTTGAAGGCAGTATAGGTAGAAATATAAATCCCTTGACCAGATGGAAGCTCGAAGTCATCTTTCATCTCCAGTCTCCAGCCGACGACCGTTCCATATTTGGTCAAATCAATGCTTCCAAATCCATCCTTGTCTGCCTCTGGTTGGATTTCTTTAGTTGAACCATCTTCCATGGTTAAGATGATGCGTTTCACATATTGACTGATCAGAGGTCCATTCCCATAGATCCCAATCATCATACGAGCATATTCAATCTTAGTAAACTTCAAACGCGAGTCTACTTGCTCATCATAAAAGACAACATTCTTTTGAGCAAATGGAGTGACGTTATTGTATTTCAAGAGCCACTTGTAGTTAGCCGCCTTGTAGTCTGTCGAATCGTAGACATTTCCTTCTGCTTGCTTAGCAAAGGCTCCTTTACCTTCCAAGTCACGTGAAGTGAGTCGGAAGATGAGAGAATCTTCAGCCGTTACATCCGGCTCTCCCTCACCACGTTCCGCAGGAATCCCCACGACAGACGCAGTATTGGTCAAATCTTTCACTAAGACATCTTCTAAGGTTTGGTCTTTTTCCATGACCAAATCAGGGAATTTCAAGTACAAGAAACTCTTGTCTTGAATTTTTTGCATCAAATCTGAGTGGTAACTTTGAACATTTTTATTTTCATCAGCTACAAAAGTTTTTGATACAGTACCATCTCCATTATCGACCCAACCTTCTGATTTTTCTGTATCTAGAACCGCTGTACGAGTTTTTCCATCTTTGTCCGTATAGGTTGGCAGCTTATCTGTGATCGTTGCAGATTCCAACTGACGATAGCTACCATTGTACTGGCCACGCATCCCATCTAACAAGAAGGCAAACGGAACGGAAGTAGCTTTTTCGATGTACTTTTTGCCATCTGCTCCAGTTACAATCCCTGGAGAGGCTTCCGCATAGTCTCTGGACATGGTCGCATCATAGTTCTGATTGACAAACTTGGTCAAGGTATAGTCCTTGTATTGAGGTTTCCAAGTAATACTATTTAAAGCAGTCTCAGCACCGTTGATATTGAGAGTACCTGTGATATCCATCGAGTAGTTGGTAGGAGGGAATCCTAACTTAAACTTGGCGATGAAGGGTAGGGTCAAGACTTCCGATTTTTGGTAGTTCGTAAAATGTAGGCTGACATGGTAGTCATCTCCCACCTTTGTCACTGTTGGTGCGTCATGTTGCGAGCTACTATTAAACTCGGGAACATTGACCTCATCCAAGTACTTCCCTGGAAGGACTAGATTTACAACCACGTCATTGAGATCTGTTGTCAGATTCTTAGGGGTAATCTGAATGTAGCCAGACATGGTATCAGATGTGTTATAGGCCATACCACCTGGATGTTCTTGCTTATCTCCATACAAGAGGCTAACATCTAAGGCACCATTATCTCCGACTGCTAGCTCTTGCGCCAGGGCTGTTACAGCACCTTGACCCATTTGACCCAGCATCATCAAAATGGTGAAGAGGGCAAACCCTTTTTTCAAAAAGGTTTTCCATAAGGATGATCTCCTGTTCATTCTTTCATCTCCTTTTTATCATTTTGAACCGCAAAAGTTCCTCTCTCCATTTTTATCACATATAAGTCAATTAAGCCAACGATTATATAAAAAGTGTCGCTAAATGAACAAATGAACCATCTAATGTTTTTGTTTTTTTAAGTTTTCTTGATTTCTGCATCAACCAGCCAATTTAGGTTAAGTCCTCCAAAAATATGTTTGCAAAGATCTATTATATGGCTCCAGCCCTTGTTTTCATAGCTTTTTTATACCCTTCTCAGTTACCTTTAAATAGTTGCATAGATATATTTAGGGTGTTTCTGAGTTTTAATATTGATTTCTTGTCTAACGACTCCTCCTATCATCAAAGGGATGCAAAAAACCAGCCCCTTCATAGAGCTGGTTGTCTTTCTATCCTAGAAAAGTCTTTAGGCAAAAATGCTGAAAACCATGTAGGTTAATTATAACGTGGTGTCGCAAATCCGCGGATATTACCGTGTCCGATACGGTAAACATTGCGTTTTACAGTTCCAGCTTCACCTGAATTTCCTTCGATTGTATGAATCAATCCATTTTCAACATATTCAACAATCCCAATATGATCCGCCCAACCATCATTTTGTTGATAGTCTTGGTCCCAGTTAAAGGTGATAATATCACCTGACTTCGGTGTAGAAGCCCCGTCTTCATTCCAAATACCAAGGTTTTTAAAGATTTGGATGTGGCGTTCTACTCCACACTCACGACCAATCAAATGGCTAAGCCCTTCGCGTTGGAAGACGGTTGTGACAAACACATCGCACCAGTCATCCGTACTCTTCACCGGATATCCAACTGGCAACGGATAAACGCTATTGTAATCTTTAACCAATTTTAGGTGCTCAGGAGTTCCAGTCTCAACGCCAATCAGGCTTGTTGCAGCTTTTAGAACTCGACCTAACTGACCGTCAGCCTCTCTTGCAGAAATATGCTTCAGATAAAGCTGATTTCTAGTTACAAAGCTCTTGTTCTCTACCTGTACAGTTGTCGCTCCAATACCAACACGACTATCGTCCCCCTGGATATAGTACAGATGAACATGGTATGTACCTGTCGAGAACTTGTGGTCAGAAGCCTTCACGCTTAACTTGTAAGTCCCATCCGATTGACGAATCGCTTCATACCAAGCCAAATCATCTTGACCATTCACATCAGACCAGGTAGGAACCTGTACGGCACGAACACCTTTTGGACTATAAACATTGCTGATAATGACATCGAAAGTCCCATTATCCTTGTTATTGTTTTGGATTGTGATTGTACCAGTTGGAGTTGTTTTCTGAACTTCCACAACAGTCTCTGTAGCATAACGACGTCTATTATTTTGATCCAGATAATGAACGTGTACTTGGTACTGACCTAAAGTATTCTTATGATCACTTGCCTTTATAGTCGCTCGATAGGAACCATCACTTTGACGGACAGCCTTATGCCAGATCAAATCATCTTGACCTCCTTCTACACTCCATGATGGAATTAGTACTTCCTTGAGACCTGTTGGCGCAACTACATTACGAACAACCGCGTCAAAGGTTCCTGTACTTGAATTATTATTCTCGATCGAGAGTGTTCCACTTGGTTTAACCTGACGTACTTCTGTAATTGTTTCTGTCACATAATTTCGATGATTTTTAGCATCTATAAAATATACGTGAACATGGTATTTACCTATGTCGTTCTTATGATCACTTGCTTTAATTGTCGCACGGTAGCTTCCATCACTTTGACGGACAGCCTTATGCCAAATTAAATCATCTTGCCAGTTCTTATCAGACCATGTTGGAACTAAAACTTCTTTCAAACCATTTGGAGCCACAACATCACGAATAACAGCGTCAAAGGTTCCTGTACTTGAATTATTATTTTCAATCGAGAGCGTTCCACTTGGCTTAGATTGACGCACTTCTACAACCGTTTCTGTAACATAACGGCGTCTATTTTCCTGATCAAGGTAATGAACATGAACTTGGTACTGACCAACTGAGTTCTTATGATCACTTGCCTTGATTGTTGCTCGGTAGGAACCATCTGACTGAAGACTTGCTTTATGCCAGATTAAATCATCCTGCCACCCTGCTACACTCCAAGACGGAATCAAGACTTCCTTTAAGCCAGAAGGTGATACTACATTACGAACAACTGCATCAAAAGTTCCTGTGACTTCGTTATTATTTTCTATACTTAAATCTCCTTGAGGACGATTTAGAGTACTAACTGTCCGGCCAGATGGGGCCTTGGAACCCGCACTATAGAAAGTAGTAGTTCCAGTTACAGGTTTCGTAGCTGACTCAGAAGATGGGGCAGTTTGTCCTTCTGAGATAGGCTGTGTTTCTTCCTTTGGTTCGTCTGCCTTCGTAACTTCTGAGCTAGTGACTGGAAGCTCTGTTACTGAGGCTGGCGCCACATATTGATGAGCCCCTACTTCTTGTTTAGCCTCAACAACCGGTGCTGGGCTAGCTTGTGTCGTAACTGCTTCACTTTCAGTGACTGCCGATTCTTTCACTCCCACTTCATCGGCATTGGCAACTTGGACAGATGCAGCTAGCAATACAGCTGCACTGGCAAAATAAATGAAATCCTTTTTTCTCATTTCCATTCCTTTAATCATATTTTATACTTTTCCTATTTTAGCATACCGAGAGGGATTCGAAAAGGTTTCTAGGCGTTTTTTCTACGGAATATAAAAAGGAAGCCTTTTCAGACTTCTATTTTACAATTTTATTCAAGGCATCTATTAAATATTGTCCCCCTCTAATCCCTTTTCCAACACGCTTGGCATTATCCACCAAGTTTTGGTAATCAGTATCAGAGAGTTTGTCGATTGTCACCTTCAAATCGTGTAGCGACTCTACTGCAATCCCACAGCTCTTCTCAAGCACAAAGTGAGACAGAGCTGACTGTTTCCATACTACAAGTGGGAAACCCGATGCTAGGTAAAGTGACGCCTTATGAGAGTTGTTATAGCGAAGGTACTCGCCAAAGACACCACTACATGTCTCAGCACTATCACCATCCCAGACAAGCCCAAAACCACCCTCGAGGGCTGCAGGAAGCTCATCAGGTAGAAATGATCCAAAGTATGTCTCATTCGCAAGAGCTCTGCTCTCATCGAAACCAACACCATAAAGGTTATAAGCAGGTTCTGCAGGAAGTGAGTAAAGATAACCAGCTTTTTCTTGTGCCAGATTACCAGCCACAATAATTGGCTGATTCTTACTTAGACCTGTCTTCTCTTGGAAATTTGGAATCAAATAGTCGAAAATGCCAAGGCTAACAATCTTATCTTCCGCAATCCCTTTATCCACCAAAACAGATTTCATAATTGGATTGTGGGCGATGATACCATCAGCTGCACCAAGAAGACCTGATTCTTGAATCTGAATACGAATCTTATGCTTTAAAGGGAAATTTTCAACATTGACATAACGAAGAGCTTCTAAATCGTGGATAATAAAATTAACTTTTACCCCTTTTTTCTGCGCTTTCTTGACATGATGTGTCGTAAAAAAGCTATGGTGAAGCATTGGGAATTGAATAAGCAATTCATCTCCTTGTTGCAATTGATCCAAAGCCTGACCAAAAGCCTTTGATTTATGAAGCTGTGCTTTAACAGTGCTCATCTCGTACCAATTGTCAACTGAAAGAACCAAGGCCTGATAGCCCTCTCTCTTTACAATTTCTTCAACGTCATTACGAGCCTTGTTACCCGCATTTTTTACATTGTTATCGTGTAAAAATTCTTCTTTTAAATAGTATTTCATCTCTTATTTCTCATTTTTCAAAAGCTGATTTTTCAGGATAGTATTCATTCAAGATTTCCTTGAAACGAATGATATACTCCTCTTTAAAGTCAATATCATCATTCACACAAAGCAGTTTTTTACGCTTATCTTTAAAGATACTTTCTAACCTATCTACTTGATTTAAATCTATCGACACTCCAAAATTCTTTGGCATAGGATAAAACTGATTACTTTCAATTTGCCAATGCTGACAGATATATTGATTAACATCTACTCCATAATCTCTAAGTTGATTACGTGATGTTTTATCTAAAGTTTCCCCTTCAATTTCCCATAAATGTGCCAAAGTGCTTTTCTTCATTGGAACAGGTAAATGTTGATTCACGTATCCCGTCGGACCCCAAGGCAGGAGTAACAAGTTTTTCAAAACTAGGGAACCATAACGGAAATTAAAGAATTTCCAAGGCGAAGATTTCAAAGCCTTTTTATTAGGAAAATGGCGATAAATTAATTCAACATTATTGTGATAAGTGTTCGTAAACGGCGACCAAGGAACCAAAGCATCGTATACTGCTAAAAGCTTGGGTTGTCCATTCTTATAAAAATCGGAAGGTTGACTGTCTCTAATCAAGTACATATCATCATTGAAATAGAGATAGTTTTCCGACAAGCCTTCAATCCGATGGAGATTAAGTTCAATCGCCGCTGAATTATAAGTAGGCAGATACTCTTTTGGCATAAATTCTTTATGAGTGACCAACTTGAGCTTTGGATGCTCCAAGTTCAACCATTCCGGTTTTTGTCCATTGGTGACTAAGTAAACATGATTGACCCAAGGAGCATGCTTTTCAATCATTCGAAACCAATAATTAAAAATGCCGTAATCACGATAACGTTGCTCTCCGTCGATTTCTTGGTCTATTTCTGACATTTGACCTGTCATGGCTTGTTTCTCGCAGATAAACTCAGGATCACTTCCGTCGACCCAAAGAGCTACGATATCAATTTTTTCTTGTGTCATTTAGTAAATTCTTTCTCAACGACTTCTAGAGCACGCTCAATAACCACGTGCATGTCGTAGTATTTATAGTCTGCCAGGCGTCCACAGAAGATGACCTTGTCATTTTTAGCTGCTTCTTCTTGGTACTTGGCAAACACAGCGTTATTCTTTTCATCATTGATTGGGTAATAGGGTTCATCCCCCCGTTTCCAGTCGGCTGGGTATTCACGGGTGATGACTGTCTTTGGTTGAGTTCCATACTCAAAGTGCTTATGCTCGATGATCCGAGTGTAAGGAATCTCACGCTCGGTATAGTTAACCACGGCATTCCCTTGATGGTTTTCCTCATCCAAGACTTCGTGTTCGAAGCGCAAGCTACGATATTCCAGTTCCCCATGTTTGTAGTCAAAGTACTGGTCAATCATTCCTGTAAAGACAACTTTATCAGCTGATGCTTCAAGCCCTTCACGATTAGCAAAGAAATCAACTCCAAGTTCTACTTCAACATCGCCTAGCATGTTTTCAATGATGACGTTGTAACCACCGATTGGAATCCCTTGGTAACGGTCATTAAAGTAATTATTATCAAAGGTCAAACGAACTGGAAGGCGCTTGATGATAAATGGTGGAAGGTCTGTTGCAGAGCGTCCCCATTGTTTTTCTGTATAGCCCTTGATCAATTTTTCATAGATATCTGGACCAATCAACTTGATGGCTTGTTCTTCCAAGTTTTTAGGCTCAACATCTTTCATATCAGCCGTTTGCTCAGCAATCTTGTCCTTAACTTCTTGAGGAGTCTTAGTGCCCCACATAGCATAGAAAGTGTTCATGTTAAATGGAAGATTGTAAAGACTGCCCTTGTAGTTAGCAATTGGTGAGTTGATATAGTTGTTGAATTCAGCGAACTGATTGACATAATCCCACACTTTTTTGTTTGAGGTATGGAAAATGTGGGCACCATACTTGTGAACATTGATCCCTTCAACTTCTTCACAGTAGATATTGCCACCAATGTGGTCCCTCTTATCAATGACTTTTACTTTTTTACCACGCTTGGTCGCCTCATGAGCAAAAATTGCCCCCGACAAACCAGCACCAACAATCAGATAATCGTACATTTTGAGCTCCTATTTATAATTTAACAATTCGATTGAAAAAAGGAATTTTTATTAGTATTCCAATCACAATGAAACTGACACTTAATGTGAAGATGAGAAAAAGCAAATATGCTCCTACAAAACTAAATCCTACTAATTTCTCCCATACTTTCATAACATATGTATGTATAATAAAAACACCCATAATTTGATTAGAAAGATAAATTATCCATCTATTCTTATCTGTATTTAAATCAAATGTTAGTACGGTCAAAAAAATTCCTAAACTTACAATTTTCACAAAAATACTATCATAAAAATATTCAGCATAAAGATTATGGTGAATACCCTTCGCTAGCACATATAAGATAAATGGTGAAATAAATAGTAAAACTAAAGTTACTACTTTCATCCAATTCTTAAAGCAATTTCTTAGAGTTGCTAAGTTAAATTGCGCTATAAAACCACCTAAAATATAGTAGAAAAACCAGGTCCATAATCTAAATGTCTGTATAACATAAACTTGCACTGGCTTTTGAAGTAAATAATTTGTCAGCTCAAGTACAAAACCGATAATTACTAAGAGAGATAGAGCCAACAAATACCGATTTTTTGATTTTAAAAATTTTTTCAAAATTGGTAGACACAAGTAAATAAGAACTAAAGCACCAAAAAACCAAAACTGGAAAAAATAACCTCTTTGTAATAAAGAACCCAAAACTTTTTTTATTGGGTTTTGTGAAAAATCCCTCTTATAAATCCAAATGATTAATGTCCATACTGATACTGTTACAAGAATCCATTTTATTTTTTGTAGGATGTATGAATAGCTTATTTCATTTTTTCCCAATAATAAATAGCCATTTACCATAAAAAATAGTGGAATTGAATAGGTACCTAAGTAATATAAATATGTTAAATAATTCCAAGATTCGGCTTCTTTAAATCCTGGCATTGTAGTATGGAGTATTATAACTCCTATACAAGCCACAATTTTAAGGAAATCTAAGTTTAAATTTCGTATTTTCTTCATTTCGATTGTTTCCCTATTATTTGTTTTATTTCACCCATATTTACTACTCTAAGACATACTACTGTGATAAGATAAATCAATCCGCCAAGCACCGCATAGACTAAAACATTTAAAGTTGGTGTCAAATGTAATATCGGTTTTATAAGTAATAATAAAGCATACATAACAGCTGAAGCCAAAAAAATCTTCATCATTGGACCCAGAATCGGCACTTCTTTAAGATAAGTTCGTGTGAAGTAGAGTTGAATCCCCCATACCAAGGCTTCTGTCAACACTGATACAATCGCTGCTCCAATAAAGCCCATTTTTGGTAGGAAGATGAGGTTCAATCCGACACTGACAATGGCAGGTACAGTGGTCGAAATCATAAATTCTTTATTTTTATTATGAGGGATTAGAATTTGAATCCCCATGATATTGGTCCATCCGATAAAGAACATTCTAAAAATCATGATGGCAATGGCATAACGCGCATCCTGGAAGTCCTTCCCTAGGAAGAATTGAACAAAGTCATCATTGACGATTAACATACCGGCAATGATGGGAAAAATGACCAAATTATAAATCAAAAAGGACATTTGGTGCATCTTATTAACCGCCTTATGGTCCCCTGAGGATAAGAGGCTCGATACCCGAGGCAACATGACGCTGCCCAGTGAGGTCACTAAAGTCAACAAAATATTGACCAGTTTTAAGGCCTGGTCATAAATCCCCACATCCTTTGTAGAGGCAAGAGCTCCCAGCATAGTCCGATCCAAGGTGACATAGAGGGAAATAGCAATCTGCGGTAAAAAGAGCAGAATGACTGGCTTTAAATGTACCCGTGCATAAGCCATATCAAAATGGGCTTTCCCAATAAATTCACGAGCGGGTAGCCACATGCTCAGCTGACCTAAGAGCTCAAAGATGGTTAGTAAGAATACATAGAGATACAGATCATTGGCAGATTTGACAAACAAGAAGATGGAGATGACTCCAACCAGTTTGACCGTGATATTCCGAACCGTAATCTTGCGGAAGTCCTCTAATCCCTGAAAAAGCCAGGAGATATCGAGTCCCTTAGAAACCAAGCTAAGTCCTAGGATATAAGCGACAGGATTTTGCATGGAAGGTAGGGCCACACATAAAAGAACATAGAGGGTAAGGGATAAAATCGTAGCCCCCAATTGGAGGGTATAAATCCCCCAGAAATTCTTTTGGATATCTTTTCGGTGTCCCGAAATCTCTTTAGTTCCATAATTGGCCACTCCCAAGGTCGCCAAAAGGATAAAATAGGTAACAACGGAGTTGAAATAGCCATAGGTCCCCAAGTCATTTGAACTAAAGACCCTCGTCACATAAGGGGTGGTGATAATCGGCAAGATAATCACCAGTAACTGGTAGGAGAGATTATAGGCGTAATTTTTAAGAACTTTCATAAGGATGTAACTCGTCTTAATCTTTCTTTTTAACTGGACTTAACTCATTTTATTCAATTTTATTATCTGGATTCATAATAAATAATCGACTTATAAACAAAATTAATGGGGAGTAGCGAAGAACCAACATCTGAGGATCAAACATACCATGGATAATCATAATTCCTAAACAGGCAAGTACGATATCTTTTCGAATGGATACAAAATATTTCATAACTTTTGTAAGAGCAAACAACATAAAGGCACTGACGATTAAACCATCAATAACCAACAACTGAACAAATGAGCTATCAATGAAATTATAATTACTTGTAAAATTCCCAAATAAATCTAATGTAGAAAAAGATATTCTTTGCCCAAACAAAAGGACTCCAAAATTTTGAAAACCTTCTACACTAAGCCGTAGTCGATTGTGAGTGAATTTATCCACGAGGTGGAAGAGATTTCCAGATGAATAAAAACAAAAATATAATAAGATAATTAAAGCAATTATAAAACCATAATTTGCGATTATCTTCATCCCGAAGTTTTCTATAATAAAATCTTTCTTAAAGATTTTGACACTAAACAAAGTATAGGAAAGTAGCAAAAGACTTAAGTAAAATGGACTAGTTGTCGAAGTTTGTTGATACAAATATATCGTAGCCGAAAGTAAGGCTAGCAATTCCATATAAGAAATTTTTTTACCACGAAACATCAGATAGCTACACAATGCAAAAAACAATCTCTGTGAAGCAAATGAAACATAGTTAAACCCTAGACTAAAACGATAGCCACCATCTGCCCTCATAAACATATTGGAAATCACGCCCTTGTTGCTAGCAAAAATTGTCAAAACAAGGACTAGAAATGTGGCAAAAGAGAAAGTTCCCAATAACTTCCTAAAATCTATATCTCTAGCAGAAAAAACTAATAATAACACGTTTATGTCAAGTAAACCATCACGATTTTTTGAAACTATCAACATCGAAAAGAGGAATGCAAGTGCTATCAACAGCGATTTCCAATGAAATCTAAAGTAATACAAGGTCTTGGGAAGAGTGATGAACTCTTTTATTAAAATCATGACAATTGTAAAATAGAGGAGCATCCTATACAGGGATAGAAAACCTTCTAATCGAATAAAATAGGTAGTTGTGACTAATGATGCGACAACAACCCATATAAATAAGGTAAATAAATAAATTTTTTCAGAGATAAAACGATTGTTCACCACTATAGTCTTCCAAACCTTTCATTCATTAGAATAAGATTAATATTTATATGGCACACCATTATGAAATGATGGGTGCCTCCACTTCAACAACATTTGCAACCTTTTGAGAAAAATCACTGCAATGTACATTCTCCAATACAATAAAAATCTAACAAGCGGATTAAGGAAAGAATCCACTTGATTTAATAAAGCAGTCATCTCTGAATTTTTGCACAATGTCTCAACATATCTCCGTTTCAAAAACAACGATATGTTTTGAATCGAAATATTCTGTATGTTACTCATCAAAATACGAGCTTTTATTTGATCAATAAATTGATCATTATGAATATTCCATCTCATCATCAGCTGATCAATTTTACCTAGTTCTTCCAATTGACAGCTCATTCGTTTGGGATTGTACTGTCCCATCGCAGAGCCTACTCTACCCGAGATATAAACATAATAACAAGTTTGTGAAAAGGAAATGCTATTAACACGCTCGTATACTTTTAAATTGAATCGAACATCTTCCCCTAATTCATACTGCTCAAACATTATTCGATGCTCTTCCAAGAACTCTCTACGATAAATTTTATTCCAAACAGTATACATCATGTCTGATAAAAATAATTCTGTAAAAAGAGCAATGAACTGATTCCTGTCTTTTTTTCCTTCAATAGGAAGAATTTTTGCTGATCTAGCTGTTTCAAAAAAATTCTTTTCAATAGAGTTATAGTAGCTAAATACCAACATATCCAATTCAGAATCCAGCTTATTTTCCATATCGGAAAATAGGTTTCCTACTAAATAATCATCTGCATCTACAAAACAAATAAATTCACCTTGAGCTTTTGCTAAACCAAAATTTCGAGCTGAACTGACACCGTGGTTTTCAATATGATAGACTGAGATATTCGAGTACTCACTAGCATAAGTATCGCAAATACTACCACTACTATCAGTAGATCCATTGTCAATCAATAAAATTTCTAAATCAGTATATTCTTGGACAAGTATACTATTGATGCAACGATGAAGATAGTTCTCTACATTGTACACCGGTATAATGACTGAGTACTTCAAAATAATCCCCTAAATCTCTTACTTCATTCCTTGTATAGTAAAAGCCATCTTCAACAAGTTCAAACGGTATAACAAATATTTCATCCTATTTGGCAGGTATTTTATTTCACTATACATTATTTTATTTTTTCTTAATTCCTGATTGACATCATTTCTTATTTCAGCATATTGACGATCTAATTTAGATTTATACAAACTAGCTAACAAATGAATCAATCCATTTACATAATAAAGTTGCGAGATATACAACTCTTCTCGATTTAAGTGCGAACGTACAAAATCTGAATAAAATATCTCTTTATAAAACCCAAACATATCTCGAAACTTTTTCTCAGTCCAAGACTGTGTAATAGAATCTGGGTTATCGATCAAGTAATGATAATACTTTTGGTTAGTTGCATAGACCTTCTTAGCTGAAAGAAACAGTTTGTAATTGGTTCCAAGATCCTCATAGTATTTACCAATTGGAAACTGGATGTTATGATCAGAGAATAAGGATTTCCGATAGAGTTTGTCGTTAGCGAAACCAGTAATATAACTATGATTCAGCATTTGCACAAAAGCATCTTTACCTTCAAACACTTGAGTCACTTCTGGTTCCGAAACTATAGCATCTTCTTCACTCTTTACAAACTCACGATTAAAAGAAATAATATCAAACTCTTGAGATTCTAACGCTTCTGCCAAGGCTATAAAGGTATCTGGTTCAAGCCAGTCATCAGAATCAGGAAAATAAACATATTCACCCTTAGCATGTAAAATACCAGTATTGCGAGCTTCAGAAAGCCCTCCATTTTCTTTATGAATCACTGAGATAAAGTCATAATCTTTAGCATATTCATCACAGATTTGAGGAGAATGATCAGTACTTCCGTCATCAACTAGTAGAATCTCATAGTCCTTCCATTCTTGGACAAGAATACTTTCAATGCAACGTTTTATATATCTTTCAACATTATATACTGGAATAACGACAGTTAATAGTGGCTTCATAGATTCTTTACCTAAATTTTATTCTACTCTAAATCTTCTCCTCTCTGATCTAACTGACTTACAACATTCAATAATATATGGTAAATCTTTAAATCAGCTCGGATATAATCCTTTTTTCAGCGAATTTGATTATTTAATATTTCTTATACAAGTCCGAAAAATTCCGAATATAACTTTGTAATGAGAAGAGTTCTTTTTGACGTTTGACAGACGCCTCACCAAATTGTTTTCTCTTCTCAGTATTGTCAACTAATTCTAGAATAGCTTTAGACAATTCTCCAGACTGATTCGGTGTAGCAAGAAGACCGTTTTCGCCTTCCTTGACCATCTCACAGACACCGCCATGACGGTAACCCACTACAGGTTTACCACAAGCCATGGCTTCTAGTACGACTGTTGGTAATGGATCTGGATTGGTACTTGGCAAGACAAAGATATCAAACATATTATAGAGCTCTGTCGTCTTGCTATAATAATCAATTCGCTTGATTTGTCCAGCTACAGGCGAGTCTGCAATGGCCTTTTCCAATTCATCTACGCGCCACTCTTCACCTTCAAATGCACTACCTGCAAGGAAAGCAACCGCCTTTGGATTGGCTTTTAAGATTGGCGTCACAGCTTCTAGGAAGTCGCCTTGCCCTTTCCAGGCATTCACACGACCAACCATACCAATCACCAAGGCATCCTGCGCAATTCCAAACTGGTCACGAACAGCGCTAGCATCCATCACCTGATAGACAGCATTGTCAACACCATTATAGATGACTTGAACCTGGTTATCTTTTACAAAACGAGACTGCTTGACATGATTGGCTACCGCATTTGAAACTGTCACAATCTTATCCGCATAGCGGCCCATTAAAAAGTTGATGAAATCAGAGATTGCTTTTGGTTTAACGATGATTTCATGCACATGCCAAATCAGAGGAAGTTTCAACTTCCGTTTGAGGTAAATTCCTTCAAGAACCGCTGTAGTGTTGTTGTGAATGAGAGTAATACCATTCTCCCTAGCATACTGAGCAATTTGTTTGGAGTAACGGTTATAGGAGCCAAAGTACTCAAGAATCCCTTTTGGATTAAAATATTTCCGGCGCAAAATTGGGTAATCAATAACTTTAACCTTTGCACCGACCTCTTCTAAAGCACCCACTAAGACACCGTCGTTGGGTAAAATAACGTGTGCTTCAAAGGCATCTTTATCCAAGCCTTTAATAAGCTCCAACAAAACCTTGTCAGCACCATACATTTCTGCACCAGCATGGAGATATAAAATTTTCTGCATTTCTATCCTTTAAATACTTTTTCGTAATCTGTAACAATTTTTTCCCAAGTAAAGGCTTCAGCAATCCGTTGACTTGATTTCTGATTGAGATCTTCGATTGCTTGAGCGTCTAATTGTTCAGCTTGATCAATGACACTTGCCAATTGATCTTTCTTCCAGTAAAGTGCCCCATCTTCACCAACTTCACGGTTAAAACCGACGTCCAACAAGAGATTGAGCTTAGTAGACTCTAGTGCCTCAAGAAGAGATGGATTGGTACCACCTACTTCATGACCATGGAAGTATGCAAAGGCATTCTCACGGATGTATTTGAGCAATTCTTGATCATAGACAGTTCCTACAAACTTCACTCGAGGATCTTGATCAAATCCAGTATCTTTACGCAACTGTTCATAGAACTTGTTTTGCTCTACGTTGGTAATCAGTACAAAATCTTTTTGTGAATTGGACTGCATAAAACCACGAATCATGGCCTCATAGTTGTTTTCAGGTACAAAACGTCCCACAACAAGGTAGTAATCCCCTTCAGTAACTTGCTTATCTGCAAACCAAGTCCGTACTTTCTCGTCTTCTTTACTCAGGATAGACTTACTTGTATCGGTTCCATAAGCAATATAGGTCGTCTGTGGCTGATACTTAGCATAATCCTTCTGAATATAGGCTTCGATATTCTTGCTGTCACAGATCAAAAGGTCGGCATGTTTGACCATGAGTTGTTCAGAAAATTTCCAGTATTTACGAACTGGAAGACTCCACTTGGCACGAAGCCACTCATGACCATCTGGGTTAACCATCAGAGTTCCTCCGATAGCCTTGATTTTCTTTTTGATCCCAGCAATGAAAGGGCCAATCCGACATGCCAATACATAGAAGATTGGTGCCTGGTCCTTGTTTTCCTTTGCGATCTCAATCGCCTTGTTAAGTGCTGCAATATCATAAGCAATGGCACGTGCAGGACCGATATTAGGGACATCAATGTTGTAACAGATTGCGCCGTTATGCTCGAAAGTATCTGCAGTAATTCCTGATTTTGCTGAATTCTCCCTCATACAAGCTACATAATACTGGATATCCTTGTCTTGTTGGAATTCGGTTAACTTCTCAACAAAGGTCTCAAAACCACCATATTTCGCTGGAATTCCCTTAGAACCCACGATATAAACTGACTGTTTCATTTTTCTCCTTACATGGAAAGGACGAAGCAGGAATTTCCTACTTCGCTCCATCTCGTTTAAATACAACTTTGATCGTTTTCAGCAAGATTTTAATATCTGACCAAATGGTCCAATCATCAATATAAGATACATCTAAGCGAACCACTTCATCAAAGTCTGTAATTTCGCTGCGTCCACTCACCTGCCAGAGTCCTGTAATACCAGGCTTAAAGCTCAAGCGGCGTTTTTGTTCTGGAGTGTACTTCTCATACTCATCCACTGTTGGCGGACGGGTCCCAACCAGACTCATGTCTCCTTTTAGGACATTAAAGAATTGGGGCAGCTCATCCAGACTGGTCTTGCGGATAAAGCGTCCAATCGGCGTAATCCGAGGGTCATTGTCCATTTTGAACATGCCACCGGTCATGGTGTTTTGATCCATCAATTCTTTTTTCCGTTCTTCTGCATCGACATACATAGAACGGAACTTATAAAACTTGAAATAGCGGCCATTTTTCCCGACCCGCTTCTGGGCGAAAATAGCTGGACCTCCATCCTTGCGAATCAAGGGCACCAACACGATACCCACCAAGCCACAGATAACCAAGCCCACCAAAGAGCCACAGATATCAATCACACGTTTTGCCGTCACGTGGCTAGGTTTGTAGAAGTTGGTCGAGAATGTGACGACATTGAGCCCAGCCACTTCTCGAATCCGTTTGTTGCCAGCAAAGTTCAAATCAAAAGCATTGAGGTTAACGGTAACATCGATCCCCATGGTCTCAAACTGTGAGACATACTCCCCAATATCATACTCTTCACTTGGAAGATTGAGAAAGACTTCATCTACCACTTCATAGGTCGCATAGTTCAGTAATTCTTCCTGGGGAACAACCCGAACAGAGGGGTGTTGAAAGTCTAGGCGGTCCAATACTGTCACCGCAACCACTTCCCCACCGCTATCGTTTGACGAAAGAAGTCGATCCAAGACTTTATCCAGGCGAGAATTCGCTGTAATCAAGAGAATCTTGTGACTTCCTTTGAGACCATAATAGAAGCGTCTCCAGTAGCGCTTGATGAGGTAGTTCATCAAGTAAAGAGCTAGAGTAAGAAGCACTAGAAAATAAATCATCCCACGACGGGAGAGGGAGAACTTCTCCTCCAAAAAGAAGCTCGAAAAACTAATGACAAGTGCGAAGCACAAGCTGTACTTCAAGGTTTGTAAGAAATCAACCAGGTGCCCCCGCTTGAAATAGTCTTGGTTGTAATCGCTGACGTAAAAGGCTACGTAATGCAACAAATACAGATAGAAAATTGTATTAGAGTGGATTTCTGTCTCTGTCACAAAACTAAACAAATAAGCCACAACTAAGACTGGTAAGCTTTGAACAAAGGCCAAAGCAAATTTGTGAAATCCCCTTCCTTCTGTCATAATATCCCTATCCTATTCCTTATCTTTTTTTCCCGTAATTGCCATAGTTCCCGTAATTACCGTAGGAACCATATTTTTCTAATTGAACATCAAATTTATTGAGGACGACTCCTAGGAATGGTGTTCCTGTCTGCTCTAGTTGCTCTTTGGCCTTCTGCACAGCCTTGCGACTCACAGCTCCTGCTGCCGTTACAACTAGGCTACCATCGCACCGTTGAGCGATAATCGCTGCGTCAATGACCATCCCAATCGGAGGGGTGTCGACGATGATGTAGTCGTAGTGATTGCGAAGCGCCTCAATGATGACTTCGAAGTTTTTACTTTGCAAGAGACCTGTCGGGTTTGGTGAAATCTGCCCTGACAAGAGAACATCCAGTTTTGGATAGTCTGTCGTCGCAATCGCTTGGGAGATCTCACTCTTACCAGAAAGCACTTCTGTCAATCCTGCGACACGACCTTGGCTCTTGAAGACACCTGTCATGACTGAGTTACGGATATCCGCGTCGATCAACAAAGTACGATAGCCCGCACGCGCAAAGGCTGTCGCCAAATTCGTAGAAATAGTTGATTTTCCTTCGTTTGGCTGCACAGATGAGATGGCAACGACCTTAATATTGGTCCCACTCAACTGAATATTGGTACTCAAGGCATTAAAATACTCTTCAGCCTGAGTCATCGCTGCTAATTTGCTTTTTACAATTTCTAAGGTTGCCATGAATTCTCCCTCTTACAGTTTCTTCACACTAGGGATCACACCTAATAGAGTGATGCCCATGACTTCTTCGATATCTTCTGGTTTCTTCACACGGTCATCCAATACCTCAGACAAAATCACCAGAACGGAAATCACGACGCCTCCAAGGACAAAACCAATGACAACATTTCGCTTGATGTTTGGTGAAGAAGGATTTTGCGGCACAACAGCCTCGTCCAAAGTTGTCACGTCAGATACCTTGGTTACAGCAATAATTTTTTCTGCCGCGACATCTTTCAAGCCATTCGCGATACGAGCTGCTTCTTGTGGGTCTGGGTCTGATGCTGTGATGGACAAAATCCGAGTATCCGCTGGTACTGCCACTGAGACTTTCTTAGCAAGCTCTGCTGGCGTCATTTCCAACTTCAACTCTTCGATGGCTTGGTTCAAGACATTTTGAGAAAGGATGATCTCGCGATAGTCTTTAACCAAGTAAGATCCCGCTTGAAGATCTTGGTTGGTCAAGGCATTGTTTTCTTGGTTCTGACGGCTGACTACGTAGATACGGCTGGTACTTTGGTAGATCTTTTTCGCAATAAAAGCGCTGTACCCTAAGGCTCCAATCGCAAACAACAAGGCCGTAATGATAATTGAGAATTTACGACGCCATAAGGTTTTAAAGAGGGAGACCACATCCAATTCGATCTCTTTGCTCTCTTGGTTTTTCATATTCACTTTCTCCTTTTCAATCCCCGTGATGGAACTTGATGATTAAAATAATTCGTCATCCAATAATGTTTGTTGATTTTCAACAAAGAGGGCACGCGCCCGGTCACTGCCGTAGCGTTTTTCAATCAACTGATAAGCCTGGTCCATGAATGGAGGGCGCTGATCGACATTGTGCATATCGCTGGCAACAAAATGGACCAAGTCCTTGTCCAAGAAATATTGGGCACGATGTTTCATGAACTTATAGCGATCACCAAATAGCTTGGGCTTGAGGACGCTCGAACTATTGATCTGGGTATAGCATCCCATTCGGATTAATTCCCGCACCCGTTTTTCATTCTTTTCCAAACAGTGATACCGTTCAATGTGGGCAACCACCGGAGTCACTCCCAAGCGCAAAACTGCACTTAAGGCCTGGTGAATCTCCTTATAGGGCGTCGCCATACTAAACTCGATCAAGGCAAAACTGGTCTCAGCAAGCGTTGGAATAGTTCCAGCTTCTAGCTTTTCTAGGATATCTCGCGTATAGTAGATTTCTGCTCCGAAATGCAGTTTCATTTCAGGCAGATAGGTCTCTACCATCTCTTTTACTGCCAAGTAATTTTGATAGATCTTTTCTTCTGGGGTTTCAAACATCCCTTTTCGACGATGAGACGTCGAAACAATGGTACGAACCCCTTGACGGTAGCTTTCCTCGATGAGGAGCTTGCTATCCTCAATCGTCTTTGGTCCATCATCCACATCAAAGACAATGTGTGAATGAATATCAATCATTGTTTTTTCCTTCCATGGTTTGGTTAATCTTTTCTTTGGCTTGTGCCACGCTATCAGCATTCAACTCCATCATGTAGAGAGCAGATCCTGGCATCGCATATGACGGCAAGTCATTTCGCCCTTGTCCAGTGACAGCTTGTGAAGTCACCTTGTAGCTTCCACCAGTCTCCAACTGTGTATTGACCAAATTCATGATCATTGGCAACGGCATATTGGTTTGCAAGGAATCTTGTAAACCAGAAACGATTTCGTTGTAATTGCTCAATGCTTTGGTCGATGTTAATTTATGGATAATGGCTGCGATGACTTTTTCTTGGTTCTTCCCACGATCGTTGTCTCCACCTTCGAGAGAGTAGCGTTCACGGACAAAGCCAAGGGCCTGTTCCGAATTCAAGTGGACTTTCCCTACAGGGAAATGGTAGTTCCCGTGTAGACTTGTAAATTCTTGATCATTTTCTACATCAATCCCTCCGACGAGGTCGACAAGCTTCAAGAAAGAAGTGAAATTCAAGCGGACATAGTAGTCAATCTTGATGCTGTACAGATTTTCCAAGGTATGAATAGACGCATCTACTCCATAAATCCCAGCGTGGGTCAATTTATCCCCTTGGTTGTTCCCACCATCTGCGATTGGAACATAGGCGTCACGCGGAGTCGTCGTTAGCAAGACTTGTTTGGTCTTTCGATTGACCGTCATGATAATATTGACATCAGACCGAGAAACCGAAGTGACTGGACCGTAAGTATCAATCCCGCTGACATAGATGTTAAAGGTATCCGCATTGGCATCCGCCTTTGCCTTGGCTTCCACTTGGCGACGGATCTTGTAAGAGTAGATTTTCTTTAATTTCTTAGCGTAGTCAGCATCCACACTTGCTACAGTATCTTCAAAGGTACTGTTCAAGGCAATGGCTTGTGTCTTGTCTTCTTGTAGGGCTTGATAGGCTGCCGCATAAGATTCCACATCTTCGATGGTCAAGTCATGCTGGCGCGTTTTCTTCACTTCTTCTACTAGGGCCATCAGATCATCTGCATTATTATTCCCCGTAGGCGCTGCCACACTGCTGATTTCTTTGATATCTTGGATCGGGCTATCAGCTTTGACATAGACAGCCATTTCAAACTCCGTATAATTGGCATTGCGGTTCACATTTCCAGCGACATCGACCAATTGCTGGGTAACATAGGTCCCCACGGAAGTTCCTAGCAAGCCTAGGACCAATAAAAATAGCGTCGTCTTTTTAGCCTTGCCTGCAAGGATCAAACCCAAGGTTAAAAAAAGTCCGCCAACTAGCAAGGCCGTCACAAGGATATTCAAATAACGGAAGGCTAGGATATTGTAGCTAAAGACATTATAAAGAAAGAGCCCAGCCACAAGTAGCGTTAAGATCCAGAGACCGCTATTGACAATCCGTAGCTGATCCCAACTGCTAGTTCTGGTTGAACGTTTGTTTTTTCTGCTTTGATTCATTTTATCCCCCATACTATTTTCTTAAATATTATAACATAAAATCATCCTAAAAATCGGAATCTATGCCCAATTCTCCACTATTAATTTTATACTATTCTGTGCTCTCTGTACAGCAATATGGGAAAAAGAAATGAGCAAATAAAAAAGGTGAGAAAACTCACCTTTTGTATAGATTTATACTTTATCTTTTGAGGTTGAACTTGTATCTGAATCCTTGCTAGTTGAAGAATCACTCTGTGAAGAATTGCTTCCTTTACGAGTTTCAGCTCCATCAGCAGAATATTCGTTTACAAAGATTTCCTTACGCAATTCAAGGAAGCTTTCATCGCTAAGGATGTAACGTCCTTCTTTGGTTTTAGTCAATTCCAAAGTGTATTCGCGTGGCTCAATGTAACCGAAGTCTTCGTTCAAACGATCAAAGGCATAGTAGAACAAGAAGTTGTTCAATAGAGACAAGCGTTTTTCTAGGTCTGGATCTGTGTTGTCTTCTAATTTTTTAACATCTTCAATTCCGTTTTCAAACAGACTAGATTTTGCACGGTTGATCAAGTTAGCCAAGTCACGTGTTGCAATCGCACGAGATTTGAAGGTAACTGTAGCAGTATCTCCTTCGTCTTCAACTTTAGTGATTTCATAGTCATCACCAATTGTTGCTAACACTTTGAAACGAGCTTGGTCAAACAATTCCAAGATTTTTTCTGGAGTGAATGTTTCAGTTGTCAATTCAAGTGTGAAGTTTTCTGCAGGTAGATATTTTGATGCATTTTCATCAACAAATTTTTCAGTAATTTGTTTTTTCCACTTGTCAACTGATGTTCCCATCAAAGTTGTGAAACCAGAAGAATGGTCAGTGAAGATGGCACGAAGAATGATGTCTCCATCTTTCTCAATTTGTTTTTTTGTTTTTTCTTCTTTTGATTCGCTAGATTGTTCTACCTTGTCCTCTTTGGCTGCTTTTTTCTCAGTAGCTGGTTTTGACGAACAAGCGGCCAACAACAACAAGCAGGCTGGTAAGACACCATATTTTACGAGCTTTTTCATAAGTTCTCCTTATTTTTTATAGATTATGTTCATTATACCAAAAATAGCCCCCTTGAACATTCTTAGACAAGCGTATGTAAAGAAATTGTAATATTTTGTCTCTACTTCGTAATAAAAAGACCCCTTCTCTCGAGGAGGGATCTAATCGCCTATAGCATGGGCGCAAATAACTGCATAATCTCTTTGATCAAATGCTGGTACCAGGTAATCCGGAAAGTGTCCAACTTGATCTGCTGGGACACGGAAAAGATCTCTTCAAAATCAGCTCGGATCTTGGTCAATTCTGGGCTTCGATACATCCAGACAGCATTCTCATAGTGATGGACTAGGCTCCGATAGTCAAAGTTGATGGTCCCGACTACTGCGACTTCATCGTCGGCCAATACTTGCTTGCTATGGATAAAGCCTGGGGTGTATTCATAGATTTTCACCCCTGCTTCCATCAGGTCTGGATAAGCCCCTCGTGTAACAATTTGGATCAATTTTTTATCCGGAATGAAAGGGGTCACGATGCGTACATCCACACCACGGAGAGCCGCATTTCGAATATCTTCGGTCAAATCATAATCAATGATTAAATAAGGGGTCGTAATATAGACATAGTCCGTCGCCTGATTGATGATATTCTGATACACAGCCTTCCCCACCTGGGACTTATAGATGGGTTTCGGTCCACTACCAAAGGGAATATAGAAGCCTTCGCCATCTACCGCTTGGTTTTCCATATGGTATTTATCGAAATCTTCAATTTCTCCCTGGTTGATGTACCAGTTCATGAGAAAGAGTCGCGTCAAGGCCTTGACGGCTCGACCGTCTAAGCGCACTGCACTATCCTTCCAATGACCGAAGCGTTCTCTCTGGTTGATATACTCATCCGCTAGGTTGACCCCCCCTGTATAGCCAATCTGGCCATCAATGACCAAGATTTTGCGGTGGTCTCGATTGTTATAAGCCACCGTCAATCGTGGGACCACCTTGTTAAACTTGTGGGCATCAATGCCTAACTTGCGCAAGCGTCTGGTATAGTTCCCCTTCAGGGTCGCCATACAGCCAATATCATCGTAGAGCAGCTTCACTTCGACCCCTTCTTTGACTTTCTCAAGTAGGATATCTAGGATGCTGTTCCACATGAGACCTTCCTCAATGATATAGAATTCGAGAAAGATAAATTTCTTGGCTGAGCGCAAATCCTCCAACAATTGGGGAAACATCTGATCCCCTAGTGGGAAAAAGGTCGAAGCTGTTCCGTTGTAGAGGTCTGCAGTATGGTCCATGGATAGAATAGACTTGACCATCCCATAGACGGTCTTGCTCTCTTCCTTTAACTGGAGGCGAAGCTCACGGCTGTTGTCCTCACGGAAATTCATGGACTCCATATTTTCCAACTGGACCATTTCTTTCTTGGACAGACGACGCTCCCCAAACATGAGGTATAGAAGGAAACCAAAGACGGGGATGACGGCGATTAAGAGCCAGGTCACCTTGCTCTCTGGAGGCATATTTCGGTTGACGATCGCCAAAATGGTCGAGATATACAAGAGGACCATGATGGTGACAGACATCCAGTTGGGGAACCATTCATTTAACCAAAAGAAGGCCGCAAAGGACAGCCAGAGTTCAAACCCCATAAAGAGGATACTGAACCCATATTTGGACATTAACAATCGAATCTTTCGAAAACTCACCCTCATTCTCCTTCTTTTATAATCCCTACTAGTATACCAGTTCTACGAAGTGAGCGCAAACCCGATAAAATGAAAAAGAGAGTGGGACAAAAGTCCTAGCCTCTCAATTGTCTTTGGATTATCGAGCAAGACGCAGTGGTTGAGTGGGCTCTACTACGCTGATTTCATCAGCTTTTACAGCCCTACTCAACTGTGCGGAGGTGGGATGACGAAATCGAATTCTAACGAATTACCGATTTCTGTCCCACTCTCACTTCTGCTAATTTATTGCTTGGTCAGAACGATCGTATCCTGATCATTCAAGTCTTGATCCGCTTCTTTCAGGGTCAGTTGTTGCCCCTCCAGTTGATAGCGGTAGCCATCATCTCCGATAAAGAGGATCTGGTTGGCAGCATCTAGCTTGACTTGTTTCAGCTCTTGCTCTCCATCTGCCTCTACAGCCGTCCAAGTACCTGAATCACCAGCGATGACGAGCGTCACTTGATCGCTTTCATCCATTCCCATATAGGTTCCGTCAAGACCTGCTTGGTTTACCTGCGGACTAGTCGTTGTCTGTTGAGAAGAAGTTGCCGTTGTGGTCGTCGCACTTGATGACGTGTTCGGTTGCGATGGTGTTTGCTGGTTTGAACACGCTCCAAGTAGGAGGACTGTAGCTGTTGCTAATAAAGCAGTCATTTTCTTTGTCATGGATGGTCTCCTTTCGCGCCAACTTTTCAACGGACTTCCCCGTTCATTTGTGGCTCACCTTTAGTATACGATAGAGCCTGTTTTCGGTCAATTTTTATGACTGGCCGATGAACACCGTTGCCTATGAAGGATTCTTTCCCTGCTCCAATAGATATGCGCGAACTTCTGAAATAAAGTAGAGAGAACCAGTGACAAAGAGCACCTCTTGACCATCTTGTCGGCTATAAAAATCTTGCAAATAATCTCTGAAATCTGCTACATAAGGATAGCCTAAGCCATCCGCCTCTTGGACCACTTCCCCATAAGCAAAGGTCGTGACCGTCAAGTCCGCCTCCGGCAAGTCGCTTGCAAAAATCTCCAACATCCCCTGGTAGTCCTTGCGCTTTAAGGCACCAAAGAGGATCTTCACGCGCTTATCTGAAAAGGTACGGGCATATTCGACCAAGCGATGGATGGCATGGGGGTTATGAGCGCCATCCAGATAGACGCCTTGGTCAAAGTTTTCCAGACGACCCGGCCAGCTAGTCGCTTGCAAAGCCTCCCGAACACCGTTTTCATCGACCGCCAGACCTCTCTGCTCCATGAAGAGGAGAAAGGCTTCAAGAGCCACCGCAGCATTCTCTTCTTGATAAGCTCCATTGAGCCCAATTTTTAGTGAATCAAACCGATGGTACGCATCTTGGAAGACGCCCTTCACCAGTTGGAAATCTTCTCCATAGCGAGCCAGCGGACAGCCTGTTTCCTGGGCCTTTTCTAGGCAGACACGCTCAGCCTCTTCAGCCAGTGGACCGATAACAGCCGGCTTCCCGGCTTTAAAGATCCCAGCTTTTTGCCTAGCAATGGCCTCTAGGCTTCCTCCCAAGGTCTCCTGGTGATCCAGCCCTACTGAGGTGATCACTGCTACCTCTCCTGTGATGACATTGGTCGTATCAAGGAGGCCTCCAATCCCAACCTCGATCAAGGCCAAGTCGACTTCTTGCTCATAGAAATACAAAAAGGCCAAGAGGGTGATAATCTCAAAGTAAGACAGTTGGTCGTGGGTCTCGAGAAGTTGAGACTCCATCGTTTGGATGCTCTGACCCAAGCGAATCAGGTCCTGATCCGAAATTGGTTGCCCATTGATACAAATCCGATCATGCATACTAACGATATGCGGAGAAGTAAAGGTCCCGACTTTTAGGCCATGTTGTTGGAATAGTTGGCGCATAAACGCAATGGTTGATCCCTTCCCGTTAGTCCCCGTCACATGGATCATCGGAACAGCTTCATGAGGGTCCCCTAAGAGCTTGACAGCCTGTTTCATCCGCCCCAAGCCTGAACGAAAATTAAGTCCAATTCGACTATTCATCCATTCTTCAATTTGATTCATATCTTTCTCCTAAAAGAAAAGAGCGATCAAGCCTTGTTGCCGGCTCACGCTCTGCTATTTCTTTGGTTTCTTATTTCACTTCCAGTATTTTTAGAAGCAGGGCTAAAAACGTCCCCCGGACTTACCAACTCTTTCCAATTTCTTGGAGTTGGGCTAAAAACATCCACTGGACTTACTTGCGGTCCTTGGTTCTAGCGCAAGGGTAAAAATGTTCACTGAACATTTTTACTCCTCCATAAAGCTGTTGAAGACTTCTTCAATCATGTTCCATTCATCATCTGAATCTTCTGGGATTGGTTGAAGGTCGCCTTCTGTTCCGTCTTCGTTTTCTGTAAATGAGTAAGCTTGGATTTCTACTTCACCGTTTTCATCTTCTTCTGCATTTGCAGGAATCAAAAGAACATAGTTTTTACCAAATTCTTCTTTTCCATCAATGGTCAAAAGGATTTCAAACAAAGTTTCGTTCCCTTGCTCATCTACCAATGTAATCAATTCGCGTTCGTCATGGTTGTGGTCATGATTGTGTGCCATCTTATTTCCTCTTTTTCTAAAATTTTCGATCTAAATAATTTTGCAAAATCAACTGGGCAGCCAATTTATCAATTACTTTTTTTCGCTTATTTCGGCTGATATCTGCTTGTTCAATCAGCATTCGCTCTGCGGCAACGGTCGTCAAACGCTCGTCCTGATACTCAACCGGCAAGTTGAATAACTCTTCAAGGCACTTTCCATAAGCTTGACTCGCTTCCACTCGAGGACCGCTTGTGTTGTTCATATTTTTCGGTAAACCAACAACAAAGCGATCAACCCGGTACTCCTTCACCAGTTCAGAGAGACGGTCAAAACCAAACTCTCCTTTCTCCTCATCAATCTGAATAATTTCTAGACCTTGAGCGGTAAAACCTAATGGATCACTGATGGCTACTCCGACTGTCTTCGAGCCAACGTCTAGTCCCATAATTCTCATTAGAGATCGATCCCTTGCCCTTTCAAGTAGTAACGAACCAATTCTTCAACAATTTCATCTCGTTCGTACTTACGAATTTGGTTGCGAGCGTTGTTATAACGAGGTACATAAGCAGGATCACCACTGAGTACATAACCAACGATTTGATTGATTGGATTGTAGCCCTTCTCATCCAAAGATAAGTAGACATCCTTTAATGTATCACTAATTTCTTTACGGTTTGAATCGTCAAGATTAAAACGTACTGTTTCGTCTGTAAATCCCACAATACCACCCTCTTTCTTTATATTCATACTATTATATCATAATTTCCGTACTTTCTCAAACGAAAATTATTGATTTTACGGGCTTTCTTGGACTTTTCATCACTTATTTTCGAAAGCAATCTGCTACATTTTTTCAATGACTTTATTTGACTTCTTTAAAGCCATTCTTTTCCAAGTTTTTGATGAAGAGCGTTGGAGAGTAGGTCTTGATCATCTTGCAAATTTCTCCCAAGTCTTCGCTGTTTTTAATGTCATCGAAGTCTACTTTATCAGGATCAATCTCAATCTCAGAGATCATTGCTTCACCTGTCCAATCTGATGTCACGGTGATTCCATCGTAGTCTCTCAATTCATCAATGCCACCTTCACCTTCGTAACCTTCGATCAAGGCTTGTTTGGCACCTTCTTTATCATCCTCAGCATCGATCAATTTCTTGACTTCATCTTTGAATTCGTCCGACACATGAGTCGCTAGTTTGATGGAAACTTTTTTGTATTTCTTACCTTGGTAGGATACGGTTACTGTAATTTCCTGTTTGGCTACCTCGTCAGCCTCATTGACATCTCTGTTAATCTTAAAGGTCCGAGTAACGACGCTATCTTTCGATAAGGACTTGCCCCCTTTTGATTGAGAGTTCCCACAACCTGCCAAGAAAAGCAATCCAGAAACGACTAGTAATAGAAATTTTTTCATGTTTTTTTCTCCTTATTCTTCTTTTGCTCCATTACGGAGTAGATTATTCATATATTCTGTTGGTGTCAACTTCAACAAATCTGCAATATTGGCTGATTTGAAGTACTCTAACTCAACCGCTTTTTTAGTATCCAACTGGGTGAAATCATAGGTGATGACCGTTTTGTATTCATTTTCATTTGGGACGGTCAGTTCAATGGTAAAGCCTGGAAGAGTCCGTGCTTGTTGGAGTTGTTCGTCCTTGTCCATCGACTCCACCATCAATCGTTGGGCTTCTTCGAGGCCAACTTCTTGAATGGCATTTTTCAATTCATCACTGGCAGGAGTGGTATTGGTCATGACCAATTTTTGTAATTGTTCCCCTTGATAGGTGATGGTCTGCTCTTGGCGAATACCTTTCTCATCTGTTGGAAGGACAAAGTGTTTGGTAAAGACTTGCTGCTCTTCTGCCTTGTCTAACAGATTTCGATTTTCTTTATTGAACGATTCTATTTTAGCACTGTTGGATTTTTGAACACTGGAAGAATCGGTTTTCCCATGTTTCTTCTGTCCACAAGCTGTCAGCGTCAGGAGCAAGACTCCTAGACAAATAAGCTTCTTTTTCATGTTTTCTCCTTTGATAAGCTTCTATAAAGGGATTTCCCCCACAGAAGTATTGTACCATAGAATCCCCCGCAAAAACATTCTTACAACCATTTTTTCGTGGATTCTTTGGCCAGATACAAAAGAAAAAGTCGAGATCCTGACATCTCGACTCTTCTCAGTAGCTCAATGTTTGGCTACTTGTTCTTATAGGGCTGCTCTTAAGCGAGCCTCCGCATTTTCAACATTTCGTACAGAACGTGGTAAAAAGGCGCGAATATCATCTTCCTTATAACCAACTTGAAGCCGCTTGTTATCCACTAGGATAGGACTTTTCAAGATTCGTGGTGTTTCTAAGATGATATCGATGACTTCATTCATACTGAGGTCTTCAATATCGACACCTAGATTCTTAGCGTATCGGTTTTTTGAAGAAACGATACTTGCAATCCCATTTTCTGTTTTTGTCAAAATATCGAGTAATTCTTCTTTTGTAATTCCTTCTTTACCAAGGTTTTGTTCTTTATAGATCAACTGATGAGCATTTAGCCAAGTTTTGGCTTTTTTACAACTCGTGCAACTTGAAACTGTGTAAATTTTAATCATGCATGCACTCCTTTCGCCACACGATAATAACATTGTAGTATATTATACCATAAAAAGCATCAGTCTTTCGACCTATTTTGAAAAAAATTACTCTTCAATCTCAATGGCATCATCAAGATCTAGTGTTACTTCTTCAACAAGTGGGCTTTCAGCTACTTCATCTTGTGCAACTACAGCAGTGTCATCATCGATCAAGCCAAAACGCACGCGCACTTGGTGATCAATCTCATCAAAAATTTCTGGATGGTCTGCCAAGTACTTCTTAGCATTTTCAGAACCTTGACCAATTTTCTCACCATTATAAGAATACCAAGCGCCAGCTTTCTGAATCAAATCAAGATCTGTCGCGATTTTTAGCAATTCGCCTGTACGTGAAATTCCTTCTCCGTACATGATTTCGACCATGGCTTCTTTGAACGGTGGAGCTACCTTGTTCTTCACAACCTTGATCTTGGTTTCCTTACCAACGTTGGTATCTTTTTGGTCCCCAGTACCCTTGATTTGAGTGTTTCCACGAACATCTAGACGAACAGAAGCGTAGAATTTCAGGGCACGACCACCAGGTGTGGTTTCAGGGTTCCCAAACATGACACCAACTTTTTCACGCAATTGGTTGATAAAGATGGCAATGGTCTTGGTCTTGTTGATAGAAGCTCCAAGCTTACGCATAGCCTGACTCATCATCCGCGCTTGCAAACCAACGTGGCTGTCGCCGATATCTCCATCGATTTCTGCGCGTGGGACCAAGGCCGCAACAGAGTCGATAACAACCAAGTCAACGGCACCAGAGTCAATCAATTTACCAGCAATTTCAAGTCCTTGTTCCCCTGAGTCTGGTTGAGACAAGAGGAGTTCATCAATGTTAACACCAAGAGCTGCAGCATAGGATGGGTCCAAGGCATGCTCGGCATCGATAAAGGCGGCAATGCCTCCTTCTTTCTGTGCTTGCGCTACTGCATGGAGGGCAACGGTTGTTTTACCTGATGATTCTGGACCATAGATTTCGATGATCCGACCTTTTGGATAGCCACCAGCACCCAAGGCAATATCAAGCGCCAAGGAACCAGAGCTCATGACTTGAACTTTTTGCTCTGCGCGTTCGCCCAGACGCATGATCGATCCTTTACCAAAGTCTTTTTCGATCAACTTTAGGGCATCATTAAGCGCTTTTTCACGCTCATCTCCAAATTTCTTAGAGATATCATCTAATTTTTTCTGTTTTTTCGCCATTCTTTTCTCCTATGTTTTTGCTATACAGGAAATGCATGCAACTCACAAACGGTTTCCACCATTTGAAAGGCATATTTCCTATCCATTTTTAGAATTATTCTTCATTTGGCACAAATTTCATTATACCAAATTTTCACCATTTAATACAGCCAGGCGCACCAAATTAAAGGCATGAAGGACTGCAACTTTCCGAACATCCATACGACTCCGGCCAGCGATATTGACCTTGATCGATTGGACTCCTTTAGGACCTGCAATTCCAATAAAAACGGTCCCTGCTGGGTGGCCTTCTAGACTGTCTGGACCTGCAACACCTGTCAGACTGACTCCATAGTCAGCCCCTGTTAAGAGACGGGCTTGCGCTGCCATCCGCTCAGCTGTATGGGCAGAGACCACTCCATGTTCTTGCAACTCAGCTAGGGGGATTTGGAGCATTTTGCTCTTTTCCTCTATGCTGTAGGTGACGAAACCTCCCGGTAAGACCGCTGAGGCTCCTGAGAAATTAGCCAGAGTCGATTGGAACATCCCGGCTGTCAAGCTCTCTGCTGCGGTCAGAGTCAAGCCTCTCTCTCGCAAGAGTTCAAAAGCAACCTTAGCTAGGGAATTGTCATCTCCATAGCCATAGAAGAGCTGGCTCAAGGCTTGACCATCTAAAGTCTCATGACGAAGGATTACTTGCTCCAACTGATCCAATTTCTGATCAGCCTGCTCTTGTGACGCAGCCTTGGTCGACAAGCGCAAGGTCACTTCTCCGGTCTTGGCATAAGGAGCCACCGTCGGGTCAGTCTGGCCATCAATCACATCGGCTAGAACGGTTACCAACTGGCTTTCCCCGATCCCAAAGAAGCGCAAGACACGTGAGTAGAGCTTCTCGCCTGTGGCTAGCAAGGGCACTAACTCATCATTAACCATGGGTTTCAATTCACTAGGGGGACCAGGCAAGACCACATAGCTAACGCCCTCTACTTCAATCAGCCCTCCCACTGCCAAACCGGTCAGGTTTTGGAGCGTTTTTGAACCTGCCACTATTTGAGCTTGTCTCAGATTGTTGGGAGTTCGGACATGGTCTGGTCGACTGGCAAAGAAGCGATCCAACTTGGCCATTGCTTCTGGATCAAAGGTCAGGTCTTTACCTAAAAACTGGGCTAGAGTCTGCTTGGTCAGGTCGTCTTCGGTCGGTCCGAGGCCTCCCGTAAGGATGACGAGATCACTTCGATCACGCGCAATCGCAAGAACAGACAAGAGACGATCGGCATTATCTCCAACTGCAGTTTGGAAATAAACGTCGATTCCTAGACCGGCCAACTTTTCTGATAAGAATTGCGCATTAGTATTGACAATCTGTCCTGTGAGAATTTCAGTTCCCACTGCAATGATCTCTGCTTTCATAACGCCTCCACTTATACTATTCGTAATTTTTCTTCATTGTAACACAAAAATAGAAAAATCGTAGAAAAATTTTCTACGATGGGTTAGCTATTCGGATTTTTCCATTCACAATCATTCTCATGGTCATTGACCAGGCCTGCAGCCTGTAGAAAAGATAAAACTGCGACTGGTCCTGTGAATTTAAAACCACGTTTTTTGAGGTCCTTAGATAATATCTCAGATAAAGTCGTCTTAGCTGGTGCTTGACTGTAATCTGAAACATCATTGACGATGGTTTTCCCATCGACAAAAGACCAGAGATAGGCATCAAAGGTGCCAAACTCTGCCTGGACTTGTAAAAAGGCTTGAGCATTAGCTCGTGTCGCAAAGATCTTGGCTCGATTGCGGATAATTGCTGGATTATTCATCAAAGCTTCCAGCTCTTCATCCGTCATCTCCGCGACACTTTGAAGGTGATAGCCATGAAAAGACTCTCGGAAAGCCTGCCGTTTATTGAGTACCGTTTCCCAAGATAGTCCAGCCTGATAGGTCTCCATACAGAGCAACTCAAAAAGCGCCTGGTCATCGTGGAGGGGCTGTCCCCACTCCTCATCATGATAGGCCACATATAACGGATTGGTCATTTTGACCCAGCCACAGCGTTTTGGCATAGGAACCTCCTATTTCACCAACATCTTCAGGGCAGACTTGATATAGTTCTCTGCTGTATCGGTCGTTCCTTCGAAGAATTTCTTGATTTTCTTAAGCTCCGTTGCCTTGTAGCCCAATGCCAACATGGCTTCCATGGCTTCTTCGAGGGCTTGGTTTTCTTCTGTTGCTTTGGCTTTGGATTGAGCCGGTGCATCTTCTAGGTCAAGATTGATCTTGCCTTCTAGGTCCAAGACCATCTGTTGGGCTGTTTTCTTGCCGATCTTCGGAAACTTGGTCAAGTAGGTGATGTTCTTGCTTTCGATGGCTTGGACAAGGCCTGCATTGTCATCTGCAGCAATGATAGCCAGAGCTGAGACAGGTCCAATCCCAGAGACTGAGATCAAGTTTAAAAAGAGCTGTTTCTCTTCTTCGGTCGCAAAACCATAAAGAAGGTGGGCGTCTTCACGGACCACTTGGTGCAGGTAGACGTGCACCTCTTGGTTCATTTTGCCAGAGTAGGCATAGGGATTGGCCACATGCAAGAGATAGCCGATTCCAGCTGTTTCTACCACGATGTATTTGGCAGTGATTTTCGTTAAAATTCCTTTAATATATTCGTACATAAGATTCCTTTATTCTTTGTTTAATACTTGCCCAATTCCCGTAAACTGGTGTGATTTTCCTGAATGCGTCGGAACATCTTTTCCATATCTGACTTGGTAAAGTTAACCAAGACGGGACGGCCATGAGGACAGTTATAAGGGTTGTCACATTGGGACAGTTGGTAGATGAGATCGCGTGCGGAGTAATCGTCCAGTGTGTGATTGGCCTTGATGGAGCGTTTGCAGGACATCATGATGGCCAATTCAGCCCGGTATTTCTTGATGGACACTTCCTTGGTCAAAAGGAGCATGTCACACATTTCGTAGATACCCGACTCGATCTCTTCTTCCTTCATCCAGATCGGGTGCTCCCGCAAGATCAACTGGTTGGCTCCGTACTCTTCAAGATAAACTCCCACTTCTTCTAGGAGGTGTTTGCGCTGTTGCAAGCGGATCAGATCGTCTGCAGGGAACTCAAAGATATAAGGAACCAGCAGTTGTTGCTGACTGCCGTCTACGTCCCCAATGCTCTCCCGGTATTCTTCGTATTTGACCCGCTCTTGGGCCGCGTGCTGGTCAATGATGTAGAGACCCCCATTGCCTTGGGCAAAGAGATAGGTCCCATGCATCTGACCGAAATATTCCAACTCTGGGAAGGTCGAATGTTCTTCCCCTTCCAACTTGTCATAAGCCTTGTCTAGACTAGCTAGATCCAACTCTGGGTGGTCCAGTTGATCATACTGAGGCGCCTTTCGCTCCGCAAATTTGATGGCTGGTAATTTAGCCTCCTGATTTCCCTCTTCTGGGGCAAAGAGAACCGTTTGCTCTGGGGTCAATTCACCACTTGGCTGGGATTCCCCGACCTCTGGACGGACAAAGAAGTCTCCCTTGTCTCGGTCGTAATAGAGGCTATTTTCTTTTAGAGGAAGGCTGGTCTGGACTGGCTTTTCTGTTCGACGAAGCGTTGACTTGGCTAGATTTTCTAGAGCATCTGGAATCAGATCCTGCTCTTTCAAAGCGGAGACAATGGCCTGGGAGATTAAGGCCATTAGTTCTCGCTCTTTAGAAATGCGCACCTCTTGCTTGGTTGGGTGGACATTGACATCGGCTAGATAGGGGTCAATCTGGATATTAATCACTGCTATCGGGAAGCGTCCGACCATAAGTTTACTACCGTAGCCATCCAAGATGGCCCGATTGAGCAAGAAATTCTTGATGTAACGACCGTTGATAAAGAGGCTAATGTAGTTGCGATTGGCCCGGGTCAGTTCTGGCAAAGAGACGAAGCCCGACACTTCAAAGTCCAAATCACCTGTCTCGATGGCAACCATTTTCTTAGCGGTAGCGAGCCCGTAGACTCCTGCAATGGCTTGGCGGAGATTTCCCGTCCCTGCTGTCCGTGTCATTTCATGGCCGTCATTGATCAAGGTAAAAGCAATCTCTGGATGGGCTAGACTCAAGCGGTTGAGAATGTCGACGATATGGGACAACTCTGCCTGTTGGCTCTTCATATATTTGAGGCGGGCTGGTGTATTGAAAAAGAGGTCCTCAACTGTAATTTTAGTCCCCACAGGGCTAGTCGCCGGCTCAAGAGAAGTAATTTCGCCCCCTTTAGCCTCTAGCTTGGTCCCATGACTAGCTCCTTCCTGAGCTGTCAGGATGGTCATGACACTGACAGAGGCAATAGACGGCAAGGCCTCGCCACGGAAGCCTAGGGTCCGAATACGAAAGAGGTCGGCTTGACTCTTGATCTTACTAGTCGCATGGCGACGAAGAGCTAATTCCACTTCCTCATGGGCAATCCCTTGTCCATTATCCGTGATTTGAATGGTCTTTAAGCCAGCTTCTTCGATCTCTACGACAATCTGACTAGCTCCCGCATCGATGGAGTTTTCAACCAGTTCCTTGACCACACTAGCAGGGCGCTCGATGACCTCACCGGCAGCGATCTGATTGGCTAGAATTTCTGGTAATTCGATAATCTGTGACATAGCTTCCCCTCTTATGTTTTATACGCGCATAGGTAGAACTATTATACCATATCTCCAAGGAAGGCCTCCCTTTATAAAACCTTGTGCCCCAGCCCCATTAAAGATACCGGTCTTCTACCAGATAAACAGACAAACTGACCGAATATGCGAAAAGCCTTGTCTTGATGCCTGAAAAAGTGTTTAATAGACTTGTAAGCAAGAAGTCCTGCTAGCGGATCGCTTACCTGACGTCAATATGTTAGAAGGGATTTGTATGAAAGTAACAGTTACCATTGACCCCCATTTTCAAGAAGAAGGCGTGGCCATCACAGGGCCACAACCTAGCGAACGCATCCAGAAAGTCCAACAATTCATTGAGGAATTGGACCAGAAGGAACGCTTGCGAGCGAAGAAGGAGGGCGAAACCTATCTTGTAGAGACTCACTTGTTTCATCGGTTCTATATTGAAAACCGTCAAGTCGTTGGGGAAACAAAGGATGACCACTTCATCCTCACCGGCCCCCTCTACCAACTCTCTGAAGACTTACCCATCTACTTTTTAAAAATTTCCCAATCTGAAATTATCAATACCAAAGAAATCGATCATCTGCATTTTACCAGCAGCGGATCGGTCCAAATCAATCTGAAAAACGGGACCATCACCTATTCGTCTCGTCGCTATTTAAAAGCTATTAAGGAGAAATTATCATGTTAAAGACTCATCTATCGAATGCCTCTAAAGGAATCTTCATCGGCCTTACCCTCTCTATCGTCTTTTCTTTCCTAAACTCACCTTCCACTTACATGCCTCTCAGTCCAAGTTCAGGCGTTGGACAATGGATGCAAGCCCACGACGTGCATGGATCCCTTGTCATGCTCTATTGTATCCTTATATGGGCTGGCATCGGCTTGCTCTTCAGCTTAGGAAAAAACCTGTTCAACAAAGACTGGAGCCTCCTCCGTGCGACCCTCAGCCACTACCTTTTGATGCTCTTTGGTTTTCTACCTTTGGCAACCTTGGGAGGCTGGTTCCCAATCCAAATCAGCTTCTACATCTCCGTCATTATAGAGTTTAGCCTTGTGTACTTGGTTATCTGGGCTGTTTCTTATCGCATTTACAAGAAAAAAGTAGAAGAGATCAACCAACAGTTGCAAGGAAAAGCCTGAGGAATCTAAAAAAAACAGTTCAAATGAACTGTTTTTTATATTCTCTTTTTCATCTCGGCAACTGCCATCATAACTTCCATCGGGGTCATGTTGTAGATATCGAGATTCTTCAACTCTTCTAAGACAGAGTGGGAGGAAGTTGCTTCAAACAAGGATATCTGTTTTCCGACCTGTGGAGAGGATTGCTGTGTTGGAGACGCCATCGGAACTTCGTGGCTTTGGCCTTCTAATTGACTCAAGATAGTATCTGCCCGCTTCAAGAGATCGCTTGGCAGACCTGCAATCTTGGCCACATGGATCCCATAGGATTTATCCGCTGGACCCTCTTCGATTCGGTGTAAGAAGGTCACTTGGCCATCCTTCTCCAAGGTGGCGACGTGGACATTGCGCAAGCGAGATAGGGTCTGCTCCAGGTCGGTCAACTCATGATAGTGGGTGGCAAAGAGCGTCTTGGCCCCTGTCCGGTCATGGATGTATTCGATGATGGCTTGAGCCAGAGCCATCCCATCATAGGTCGCCGTCCCCCGTCCCAACTCATCAAACAAGATAAGAGAAGCCGGAGTCGCTTGGCGAATGGCATTGTTGGCCTCCATCATCTCAACCATAAAGGTCGATTGGCCGGATACCAAGTCATCTGCAGCCCCAATCCGGGTATAAATAGCATCAAAAAGAGGGAGGGTCGCTGCTTGAGCCGGTACAAAGGAACCAATCTGAGCCATAATGACAATGATGGCCAACTGGCGCATATAGGTGGACTTCCCGCTCATATTGGGCCCCGTAATTAACTGGATATCACAGGTCTCATCCATAGAAATGCTGTTGGGGATGTAGCTTTGAGCTCCCATCACCTTCTCAACAACTGGATGACGACCCTTCTCAATCCGGATATCACGCGCCTCTTGGAAGACTGGCCGAGTCAGTTGTTGCCTTTCAGCCACACAGGCTAAGCCTTGTAAGACGTCCACCGTTGCTAGGGCTTGGGCTAGGGACTGCAAACGCTGAATGTACTTGCCGACTTCCTCTCTGATCCGTAGGAAAATCGCATACTCTAGGCTAGTCGACTGTTCCCGAGCTTCTAGCATCTCCCCTTCGATCCGAGCTAGTTCCTCCGTCCCAAAGCGCTCAGAATTTTTCAAGGTCGCCTTGCGGAAGAAATGAGCTGGCACACGGGATAATTGGGAATTGGTCACATGGAAATAGTAGCCATCTTTTTTGTTGTAGTCAATTTTAAGTCCAGTGATGCCACTGGCTTCCCGTTCTTTGGCTTCGATCTCTGCAATCCAGCCAGTCCCTTCTCGGAGGACGACACGGTACTGGTCCAGAGTTGGGTCAAAGCCGGTACGGATGATATTGCCTTCTGTCAGAACGATCGGAGCATCCGGATCAATGGCTGCTTCGATGAGACGGCAAAGCTCTGGCAGCTCATCTAACTGGGCAACGAGGAGGTCTAGCACTGGCTCGCCCATCTCGACCAAAAGCGATTTGATCAAGGGAACATGGCGCAGGGTTTCGCCCAACTGCAAGAGGTCTTTGGGAGTGGTCTTGCCAAAGGAAACCCGACTGGCCAAGCGCTCGATATCATACACCCCCTTGAGACGATCTGCCAGATCGCTTCGCTCAAAGAAATGGTCCAAGAAGACCTGGATAATCTCTTGGCGTTCTTCGATCCGATGGCGGTCCATCAAAGGCTTCTGGATCCAAGCCCGCAAGAGACGGCCTCCCATAGCTGTCTTGCTTTCATCTAGAAGCCAGTAGAGACTGCCATGTTTCTTGCCAGTCCGAGCATTTTCTGTCAAGTCCAAGCTCGCCTTGGTCGCATAATCCATCTGCAAGAAATCACGGACTTCATAGTGATGGGCAGGCTTGATATGGTGGAGTTCCCTCTTCTGGGTTTCCTGGACGTATTGGAGCAGGCCTCCTGCCGCTATTCTTTCCAAATGAGTCAAGTCAGCCCCTAAAAGTTGGACATCCTCCGACACTTCTGAGATAGGGGAGAGCAAGAGGTTCATTTGCCCAAGAAGGACTCTTTCTTCACCTTCTGACAAGGAGTAGGTTAGGACAATCTCCCGCGCCCGTAGGTTGCGGATCTCCCCACAGACCATGGCAAAATCATTCAGACTGGTGACCTGAAACTCCCCGGTCACTAGGTCCATATAGGCAAGGCCATAGTCTGTCTCATCATGAGACAAGGCTACCAGGAAGTTGTTGGCGCTGTCTGCCTTGGTCGAATCGACAACGGTCCCCGGAGTAATGACTTGGACCACTTCCCGTTTGACCACACCGACGGCTTGCTTGGGATCTTCCATCTGCTCTGCAATAGCTACCTTGTAACCTTTTTCGATCAAGACATCGATGTACTGCTGGGCCGAATGATAGGGAACTCCAGCCATGGGAATTGGATTTTCTGCATTTTTATTCCGAGAGGTCAAAGAAATCTCTAAAATCTGTGCTGCATTGACGGCATCTTCATAAAAGAGCTCGTAAAAATCCCCCATCCGAAAGAGCAAAAAAGCATCCGGATAGTCTTTTTTGATATCTAGGTATTGCTGCATGCCAGGTGATATTTTTTCTGCTGCCATATCGTTCCTTTTCTATATCATTGCATTCATTCTGAGTGCTTACTCCAACTCTAAACTGACATAAAAGGAGGGCCGATCCCTTTCTGGACTGGTCCCTCGCCCTTGACTAGTGACTAGAATGTTGGAGAATGGTCTGCTGGACTGTTTGTGCTACTTCTTGGTCCTTACAAACAATTAAGAGGGTATTGGCCCCTGCGACGGTACCAAGGATTTGATCATCCAAAATCTCATCGACTGCGTTGGCTAAAATAGCCGCTTCTCCCAGCTCCGTCCGAACAACCAATGTGAACTCCGCTCTCGAGACCACTTGTGCATATTGAGCAATCAGTCTAAAAATGTCTGTTCGATCAGGTTCATCTGCCAATTTATAATAGAGGCCACCCTTTTCTTTTACCTTGATCAGACCGATTTCTCGTAGATCTCTAGATAAGGTTGTCTGGGTCACTCCCGCCCCTCTTTGTTCTAGACGGTCTTGAATGTCTTTTTGCGTCGATAACTTCTCATGTTGAATAATTTCTCGAATCAAAAGCTGACGTTCATCTTTTTTCATTTTTGCTCCACTTTTGAATAATTATACTTTGATTATACCAAAAAGTTTGAAGAAAGGCCGAATTTTGTGATAGAATAGTAACAAAAGACCAAAGGAGCTACTATGAATCATAAAGAACTTATTGCAAGTGAATTGGCAAAAGTCATTGAAGGCTTAGACCAAGAAACTATCTTAAATTTACTAGAGCAACCAAAATCTTCAGACCTCGGAGATATCGCCTTTCCTGCCTTTTCTTTGGCTAAAATCGAACGCAAAGCTCCTCAAGCGATTGCTGCTGATATTGCGGAAAAAATCGATGCCTCTCACTTTGAAAAAGTCGTTGCTACTGGTCCTTACGTAAATTTCTTCTTAGATAAATCACAAATCTCTGATCAAGTCATTAAAGCGGTTATCCAAGCGGGTGCAGCCTACGGTCAGCAAGACGAAGGACATGGAGGAAATATTACCATCGACCTTTCTAGTCCAAATATTGCAAAACCTTTCTCAGTTGGTCATTTGCGCTCAACCGTTATCGGAGATGCTCTTTCAAATATCTTCCGCAAAATGGGCTACAACACCATTAAAATCAACCACTTGGGAGATTGGGGCAAACAGTTCGGTCTCTTGATGGTCGCTTACAAAAAATGGGGTAGCAAGGAAGCTGTCGAAGCCAATCCAATCGATGAATTGTTGAAACTCTATGTCCGCATCAATGCCGAAATTGAAAACGATCCTGCTTTGGATGAGGAAGGACGTCTCTGGTTCAAGAAATTGGAAGATGGAGATCCAGAAGCGACTGAATTGTGGCAATGGTTCCGTGACGAGAGCTTGGTAGAATTCAACCGTATCTACAAACTCCTCGGTGTTGAATTTGACAGCTTAAACGGAGAAGCTTTCTACAATGACAAGATGGATGAAGCTGTCCAAATCCTTGAAGAAAAAGGCTTGTTGAAAGAGTCTAAAGGAGCTAGCATCGTTGAGTTGGATGATGTCAACCTTCCGCCAGCTATGATTAAGAAATCAGACGGTGCCACTCTTTATATCACTCGTGATATCGCAACAGCTATCTACCGTGCACGGACTTACAACTTTGTGAAAAACATCTATGCTGTCGGTCAAGAACAATCCAACCACTTCCGTCAGTTGAAAGCTGTTTTGAAGAAAATGGGATTTGACTGGAGCGACGATATGATCCACGTTGACTTTGGTTTGGTCACAAAGAACCGTCAAAAATTGTCAACTCGTAAAGGAAATATCATCCTGCTCGAACCAACTCTTCAAGAAGCTATCTCTCGTGCCAAAGCTCAGATCGAAGAAAAGAATCCTGAATTGGAAAACAAAGAAGAAGTGGCACATGCAGTCGGTGTTGGTGCCGTTAAGTTCTACGACTTGAAGACAGACCGTCGCAACGGGTATGACTTTGACCTTGAAGCCATGGTATCCTTCGAAGGAGAAACTGGACCATACGTTCAATACGCATACGCACGTATCCAATCCATCCTTCGCAAAGCCAACTTCACACCATCTGCAGATGCAACTTACAGCTTGAGCGACCCAGAAAGCTGGGAAATCATCAAACTTCTCCAAGACTTCTCTCGTGTCGTGAAACGTGCTGCTGAAAACTATGATCCATCCTTGATTGCAAAATATGCCATCAACTTGGCTCAAGCCTTCAACAAGTACTATGCTCACACTCGTATCTTGGATGAAAGCCCAGAACGCGATAGCCGCCTTGCTCTTAGCTACTCAACAGCAGTAGTCTTGAAAGAAGCGCTTCGTCTATTGGGTGTCGAAGCACCTGAGAAAATGTAATATCTTCCTTACTTTTTGATAGGAAACCATCTCTTTTAGGAGTGAGAGGAATCGCTAAATAAATCTTATTTAGTTCCATCTCACTCCTTTTCTTATGTTAAACACACCTATATTTTTAGGGATTATCGCTTCCCTTTATCCATTATCTTATCTTCTGGAGAACCCTATGAATCAAACTGTTTATATTCTTATTTTAGTTAGTCTGCTTATTCTCTTTTTAATCAATAAATACGAGAGAGAAAAACTGCAAAAGATTTTACAAGAGCAACTCTTAAAAGATGAAGCATTCAAAGCAAGCATCAAGGAACAAATCCAAACGACGGAAAACATCAACGATGTCATCCACGCCATCAATAAGGACTATCGCCTCGGCCTCTTGCTCTCGAAAGAAATCACAGATCAATTAAAATAAGCAGCAAAAAGGAGGCGAGATTTAGTTTCTCGCCTCCTCTTCTCTTTTGATAAAGAAAGTGCTTCAATCTGAAAAACCTTCCTTAGGTGAGTACGGACGTCAGCGAACTCCTTCAAAGTTCCATGACTAATTATTGAGCCTATGGTCTCAATAATTCCGAGTGTCTGAAACACAATTGTTTCAGACACTTTACTCACAGCGGAAAGTTTTAGATTTGCTTAATGGACACAAAATAAAAATCTTTTTGTGAAAATCATTTTCCTATTTCATGTAAAAATAGCTTCTCTACATTAGAACCCCCAAGTTTAGGCTTGGGGGTTCTAATTTTAAAAGTGATACAACTCTTCGATAATGCCAGCTACTTTTTTGATATCCCCTAGCATCCCTCTCATCTCAAAGTCTGCTAGCATAGGGAAACCAAAGCGTTGGCTGTACTGCTTGGCCGTTAGGCAATATTGATTGTTGAAGTTGCGATTTCCTGATCCTACAACTCCTAAACATTTAGAGGCATTGTCTCCGTAGGCAATAAAGTCTGCTACATCGGTCGTTAAAATCTCCACATCCCCATTATCAACACCATTTCCTCCTTCTAGGTAGGTCGGCAAAAAGGCGATAAAAGGTGTATCGACTTCAAAGAAGGGCTTCCCTTCTTTGACTAGGTCTTTGACATGGATTTTTTCAATGTCCAAGTCAGGGTACTGCTCCCATAGATAATCACTGAGACGACGAACAAAACTTTCAGTATTGCCACTTAAACTGATATAGACAAAACATACTTTCATTTTTTTCTCCAATCAGACCAGCTCCTCTTCTTTGTTCCAGACTTGAGGAGTTTTTTAATGCTATGATCTAAGCTTGAAGGTCGCTAGCTGGTCTATTTTTCAATTTGTAGAGGAGGATTCCCAAGTAAACAAGGGCTACAACCACACTCAAGACAAGTGCATATAAGCTAGAAGCCTGTAACAAGGTCCGCAATTTGTCTGACGTGATCACAGACATAGAAGAACGATAAGACAAGAAATTATGCAAGCTCATTAAGACAAAGGCACCAATCTGTCCCATATAGGCATAGGTCGCCTTAACAATATCCTTTTTAGACAGGAAGAAATAGGCAACTGCAATCAAGCCCCCAATCAAAAGAGATAGCAACAACCAAGCAATCGGTCCGCGTAAGGCTACGATTAATTTCTCAAGGAAGGCTTTGTATTCTTCCCGTTCAAGAGCAGTGGTTAAGTTCAAAGAAGCTGCCATTTCATCTGTGAGCTCCACTTTAGCCAATCCAAAGAAGGACTGAGCAGTTAATAGAGTTCCCATCGCTGATAGAGCTAGCAAGACATACATATAAATTGGATTTTTCTTCATTGTATTTCCTCGTTTCTAATATCCATAGTATTTATTATAACGTGAACCTTAGGGAAGCGCAAGTTTAGATTTTCCCAGCGATCCTGTGCTAAAAAAGCTCCCTCTAAATCAGGATATGATTCAAAAGGAGCTCTTCTTTCTAAGTATATTGCTTCTAGAATGTCGAAAACAAATTAGTTCAAGTGCCAGATATCTTCGTTGTACTGAGCGATTGTACGGTCAGATGAGAAGAATCCTGCTTTGGCAATGTTAACGATGACTTTATCCAACCATGCGTCACGGTCTTCGTAGTCAGCCAACATTTGCTCTTTGACTTTGATGTAGTCTTCCAAGTCAAGAAGGGTCATGAACCAGTCTTTGTTGATCAACTCATTGTGAAGACGAGACAAACGTTCTTGGTTACCAACTGCAAGAACAGCGTCGCTGACGATGAAGTCAACCAATGGTTTGATTGCTTCACGAGCGTAGAATTCGCTTGATTTGTATGCTGATTTTGCGTAAAGGTCGATAACAGTTTCTGAATCTTCACCGAAGATGTAGATGTTTTCGTCTCCAACCAACTCAGCGATTTCCACGTTAGCTCCGTCCATAGTACCAAGCGTCAAAGCTCCGTTCAACATGAATTTCATGTTACCAGTACCTGAAGCTTCTTTAGAAGCCAATGAGATTTGTTCTGAGATATCACATGCTGGGATCAAGAAGCTTGCTGCAGTCACGTTGTAGTTTTCAACCATTACTACTTGTAAGTGTGGAGCCACTGCTGGATCGTTTGCGATGACTTCTGACAAGCAAAGGATCAAGTGGATGATGTCTTGAGCGATTGTGTAGGCAGGAGCTGCTTTACCACCAAAGAAGACTGTGATTGGACGAGCAGGGATGTTACCAGCCTTGATGTCCAAGTATTTGTGGATGACATACAAAGCGTTCATTTGTTGACGTTTGTACTCGTGAAGACGTTTGATTTGGATATCAAAGATAGAATTTGGATTGATTTCCACACCTTGGTGATCTTTCAAGTGACGAGCCAATTTACGTTTGTTGTGGGCTTTGATGTTTTCCAATTTTTCTTTGACAGCAGCTTTATCTTCGTATGAGAGAAGGTCTTCCAACTTAGAAGCATCATGGTGCCAGTCACGTCCAAGGATCTCATCCAAGTAGTGAGACAAGCTTGGGTTGGCATGCATGAGCCAACGACGGAAGGTAATTCCGTTTGTTTTGTTGTTGAATTTTTCTGGGTAAAGGTCGTAGAAGGCCTTCAACTCTGAGTTCTTCAAGATTTCAGTGTGAAGAGCTGCAACCCCGTTTACACTGTATCCATAGTGGATATCCATGTGGGCCATGTGGACACGATCGTGTTCATCAATGATTTGAACAGCTGGATCTTTGTGTTCAGCACGAACACGACGGTCCAATTCTTCAATGATTGGTACCAAGTGAGGAACCACTTCTTGCAAGAATTCAAGTGGCCATTTTTCAAGGGCTTCTGCAAGGATTGTGTGGTTAGTGTAAGCGGTCATGCTACGAACGATAGAGATGGCTTCATCCATTTCGATACCGCGTTCAGTCAAGAGACGGATCAACTCAGGAATGACCATAGATGGGTGAGTATCATTGATTTGTACAACTGCGTAGTCAGCAAGGTCGTGCAAGTTGCTTCCTTTTTCGATGGCTTCATCGATGATCAATTGTGCACCGTTTGAAACCATGAAATATTGTTGGAAGATACGGAGCAATTCCCCTTGTTTGTCACTATCGTCTGGGTAAAGGAAAAGAGTCAAGTTACGAGCGATATCTGTCTTGTCAAATTCGATTCCCTCTTCAATAATAGAAGAATCAACTGAATCCAAGTCAAACAAACGCAAACGGTTCTTAGTATCGATCTTGTAACCAGGTACGTCGATATCATAAAGTGTTGAAGTCAATGTAAAGTGTGCGAATGGCACTTGGTAGCTACGGCTTGAACGAACGAGCCAGCTTTGATCAGTCAACCATGCATTTGGAATGGTTTCTTGTTGGTTGTTTTTAAGGACTTGTTGGAACAAACCAAAGTGGTAGTTCAAACCGATCCCGTCTCCGTTCAATCCAAGAGTAGAGATAGAGTCGATAAAGCAGGCTGCCAAGCGTCCCAAACCACCATTACCAAGTGATGGTTCCAATTCTACTTCTTCGACTTCGATCAAGTCTTTACCAGCATCAGCCAATTCTTTTTTGACGTCATCGTAAAGACCCAAGTTGATCAAGTTGTTAGACAAGAGTTTACCAATCAAGAACTCAGCTGAGATATAGTAAACTTTTTTCTTACCAGTATTTAATTTCTTTTTGGCACTTGCTTGCTTGGTGTAATTAAGCAAAGCAATGTACAATTCTTCATTTGAACATTCTGCAATTGTTTTTTGGTGATGATCAATCACATATTTTTGTAATGATTCCATGTTTTAAAGTCTCCTTTGTTTCAACAATTTTAATGGGGGAAAGATTATTTTTCTGCTTTTTTCGCTTCTTCTTTCACCAAGTCAGTATTTTCACGACGATAGATGGTCGTGAAATCAAGCAATTCTTGCTCAACAGCAGGAGTCAATTGATCCGCTGTCATCCGCCATGCCCAGTTGCCACCAAGAGTAGATGGGAAGTTCATACGAGCTGAGCCATCCAACTCTAACAAATCTTGCATGGTAGCGATGGCCATAAAGCTGACTGAAGCAAAGACGGTACGAAGCATCGCATGTGGAACAGATTCGTATTCTTTACGGTTGGTGTAACGAGCAAGGTACTCACGAGTTGGATCGTCAATTTCATTGCGGTACCATCCAAGAACCGTGTTGTTATCATGTGTACCAGTGTACATAACAGAGTTATTTGGCGCTAAGTGAGGGCTGTCGATACTTTCATCATCAGGATTGAAGGCAAATTGAAGAATCTTCATGCCTGGGAAGCCTGTGCGCTCACGAAGCTCAATGACTTCGTCCGTCATGAAGCCAAGGTCTTCTGCGATGATGTTCAAATCACCAAGTTCTTCTTTCACTGCGGCAAAGAGTTTGTAGCCAGGACCTTTGACCCATTTACCTGGTGCTGCTGTATCAGAACCAGCTGGGATTTCCCAGTAAGATTCAAAACCACGGAAGTGGTCGATCCGCACGATGTCGTAGATCTTGAAGCTCTCACGCAAGCGTTCAATCCACCATTTGTAACCATCTTTGTCCATTGCTTCCCAGTCATAGATTGGGTTGCCCCAAAGCTGACCAGTTGCTGAGAACTCATCTGGTGGGCATCCTGCGATGCAGGTTGCTTTTCCATTTTCATCTGTTTTAAAGAGATGAGGATTTGCCCACATATCGCTTGAATCTTCCGCTACGTAGATTGGCATATCACCTACGATCTCAATATGGTTGTCGTTAGCGTATGCTTTCAATTTCAACCATTGTTTGAAGAAGAAATACTGTGTTACTCGATGGTAAGTCAATTTATCTTCCAATTTAGCGCGGTATGAAGCAAGGGCTTCCGGTTGACGTGCACGAATCGCAGCGTCTGGCCATTCTGTCCATGCTTTTAATTCAAAGTGCTCTTTAATAGCCATGTATTCTGCGAACAATTCCAACCAAGCTGCATTTTCTTCAGCAAAACGGCTGAAGTCATCCCAATAACCATTTTCAATAAAAGCTTTAACCGCTTTTTCTAGAAGAGGACGACGTTGTTCGAAGATCTTCGCATAGTCTACTTCTGTTGGGTCTTGACCAAAATCAACACCTTCGACATCGGATGCATCCAAGAGCCCTTGCTCGATCAAGAGATCGAAGTCAATAAAGTGGGTGTTGCCTGCAAAAGCCGAGAAGGATTGATAAGGAGAATCTCCATAACTGGTTGTTCCGAGAGGCAAAATTTGCCAATACCGTTGCTTAGTCCGAACGAGGAAATCGACAAAATCGTAAGCTGCTTGACCAAACGAACCGATTCCATACTTCCCAGGCAAGGATGAAATGTGCATCAAGACACCACTTTGGCGTTTTTTCATTGAGGGTACCACCTTTAGTTTAATATTTTTTGTTTCAAAGAAAAATAGACCAACCTTCTACACTGTTCTGTTCCCACTCCAACTCTCAGAAAGAACAGAAGAAGGGCAGTCATCAGACATAGAGCTGAATTTAACCTATTTATAAATGACCCTAGATCATCTTTATGCAACGTTCAAGGAAAACGTTTGCGTTACGTGTCCATTATAAAATATTCCTGTGGTTTATGCAAGAGGTTTCCCAAACTTTTATGATTTTTTCTGCAGGTTCACCCCACGCCTAGTTTATCCCTTTCTCTTCTTCTTGTCAACTATTTGTGTGTATTTAATAGAAGATAAAAATTTTTTAAAAATTTTTGCACAAAGAGCTTGCAAACGTTTTCTCCCTGTGATATACTATTCGTGTTAAGGAAAACGTTTGTCTAAAACGTTTTCAACTAATAATCTTATTTTTATTCTTTAGGAGGAATAAATCATGAAACGCACAATTCTTCGAAGCGCTGCTGTACTTGGTACAGTTGGGTTCGCATCACTTCTTTTGGTAGCTTGTGGAGGCAAAAAAGATGACTCTGCTGCTTCTGAAAACGAGTTGACAGTATACGTTGACAATGGCTACAAAGCCTACATGGAAGAAGCTGCGAAAGCTTTTGAAAAAGAAAGTGGAACAAAAGTAACGATCAAGACAGGTGACGCTCTTGGTGGATTGGACAAATTGTCTCTTGACAACCAATCTGGTAAAGCTCCAGACGTTATGATGGCACCATACGACCGTGTAGGTGGCCTTGGTAACGACGGTCAATTAGCTGAAGTGACATTGAACAAAGACAGCAAGACTGACAAAACAACTGAATCACTTGTAACAAACGGTGGTAAAGTATACGGTGCACCAGCAGTTATCGAAACATTGGTTCTTTACTACAACAAAGACCTCTTGCAAGAAGCTCCAAAAACATTTGGTGAACTTGAAGAATTGGCAAAAGATAGCAAGTACGACTTCGCTGGCGAAGCTGGTAAAAACACTGCCTTCCTTGCTGACTGGACAAACTTCTACTATGCATACGGACTTCTTTCAGGTAACGGTGGCTATGTCTTCGGTAAAGACGGTACAGATCCAAAAGACGTTGGTTTGAACAACCAAGGTGCAATCGACGGTATCGAATACGCGAAAACTTGGTACGCTAAATGGCCTAAAGGATTGCAAGACACTAAAGGTGCTGCAAACTTCATCCAAACTCAATTCCAAGAAGGTAAGACAGCTGCCATCATTGATGGTCCATGGAAAGCATCTTCATTGAAAGAAGCCAAAGTAAACTACGGTGTAGCAACTATCCCTACTCTTCCAAATGGAAAAGCTTACTCTGCCTTCGGTGGTGGTAAAGCTTGGGTTATCCCTGCAGGTGCTAACCACCCTGAAGCAGCTCAAAAATTTGTAGACTTCTTGACTTCAACTGATCAACAAAAAGCTTTCTACGATAAGACAAACGAAGTGCCAGCTAACACAGAAGCTCGTGAGTACGCTGTTGGTAAAAAAGATGAATTGACAACTGCCGTTGTTAAACAGTTTGAAAATGCACAACCAATGCCAAACATCTCTGAAATGAGTACTGTTTGGGATCCAGCTGCAACTATGCTCTTCGACGCTGTAAGTGGTAAGAAATCTTCTAAAGATGCTGCTGACGATGCTGTTAAATTAATCAAAGAAACTATCGAACAAAAATTCGGTGGCAAGTAATACAGTTCCCAAGGGGCTGGGAATGTTTCCCAGCCTTTCGCTGTGATGTGGCCTCTGGTCGCTCACTTATAAGGAGTCGATATGGAAATACAACAAAATCCAAAAAAGGCAATGTGGTTATCCCTCATTCCTGGCTTGGGACAAATCTATAACAAACAGAAAGCAAAAGGGTACATCTTCCTTGGTGTAACACTTGTCTTTCTCGCTTACTTTTTCGGTATTGGTTTGGAAGAATTGTCTAAACTAATTACCCTCGGTACTGTCCGTGGAAAAGATAATTCTCTTTTTATCTTGATTCGTGGTGCCTTCCACTTAATTATCACCGTCGTTTATTTGATGTTCTACGCCTTGAATATCAAAGATGCGGGTACTGTAGCTAAGCGGATTAATAACGGTATTCGAGTGCCGAAGACCCTAAAAGAGATGGTGAATGCTATCTATGAAAATGGCTTCCCATATCTCTTGATCATCCCTTCTTATATTGCCATGACCTTTGCAATCATCTTCCCTGTTTTGGTTACCTTGATGATTGCCTTTACCAACTACGACTTTAAGCATACAGCTCGCTTTACGCTCCTTGATTGGATCGGACTTCAAAACTTCACCAACATGTGGACTTTGAGTACCTTCCGTTCTGCCTTTACATCTGTATTGGGCTGGACCTTGATCTGGGCCTTAGCAGCTTCTACTCTTCAAATCGTTCTTGGTATCCTAACGGCTATTATTTCCAACCAACCATTCATTAAAGGAAAACGCATCTTCGGTGTTATCTTCCTTCTTCCTTGGGCGGTTCCTGCCTTCATTACGATCTTGACATTCTCAAACATGTTCAACGATAGTATCGGGGCCATCAATGCGCAAGTCCTTCCGCTCTTTGCGAAGATTTTCCCATTCTTGGATGGGGTTCTCATTCCTTGGAAAACGGATCCTACTTGGACAAAAATTGCTTTGATTATGATGCAAGGTTGGCTCGGCTTCCCTTACATTTACGTCTTGACACTCGGAATCTTGCAATCTATTCCAAACGACCTTTACGAAGCAGCCTATATTGATGGGGCTAATGCTTGGCAAAAATTCCGCAACATTACCTTCCCAATGATTTTGGCGGTTGCGGCACCAACGCTCATCAGCCAATACACCTTCAACTTTAACAATTTCTCCATTATCTACCTCTTTAACGATGGTGGTCCTGGATCTGTTGGTGGTAATGCTGGTTCGACAGATATCTTGATTTCTTGGATCTATAAATTGACAACGAACTCATCACCTCAATACTCAATGGCTGCTGCGGTTACGTTGATCATCTCTCTGATTGTCATCTCGATCTCGATGATTGCCTTCAAGAAACTGCACGCATTTGATATGGAGGATGTGTAAAATGAAAAATTCAGTTCAATTTAAACGCCGCCTTAATCATTTCTTGACTTACCTCTACTTGGTTGTCCTTTCCATCATCATCATCTATCCATTGTTGATCACGGTTCTTTCAGCCTTCAAAACGGGTAACGTCAGTGCCTTTACGCTTGATTTCAGTGGCAGTCTCAGCTTTGATAACTTCCAAAAACTCTTTACGGACACCTTATATGGTACCTGGTATCTCAACACCTTGATTATCGCCATTATTACCATGGTTGCTCAAACATCCATCATTACCTTGGCAGGGTATGCCTACAGCCGCTACAACTTCTTGGCTCGTAAGCAAAGTTTGGTCTTCTTCTTGATTATCCAAATGGTGCCTACCATGGCTGCTTTGACTGCCTTCTTCGTTATGGCCTTGATGTTGAATGCCTTGAACCACAGCTGGTTCCTCATCTTCCTCTATGTCGGCGGGGGAATCCCGATGAACGCTTGGTTGATGAAGGGTTACTTCGATACAGTCCCAATTTCACTTGATGAATCTGCAAAATTGGATGGTGCTGGACACTTCCGTCGCTTCTGGCAAATCGTCCTTCCATTGGTTCGCCCAATGATTGCGGTCCAAGCACTTTGGGCCTTCATGGGACCTTTTGGAGACTACATCTTGTCTAAATTCTTGCTTCGCGATGAAATCAATTACACGGTAGCTGTTGGTCTTCAAACCTTTATCAGCGACCAAAAAAATCAAAAGATTGCCTTCTTTGCGGCAGGTGCGATTCTGATTGCAGTCCCAATCTGTGTTCTGTTCTTCTTCCTCCAAAAGAACTTTGTTTCAGGCTTGACAGCTGGTGGGGATAAAGGATAAAATAAACTTTTCTATAACCTTCCAGCAATGATGAAAAGGATGAGATCTTCTCTCGTGCTTTTCTCCCAGTCACATAAATTTTATCTTTAAGGAAAGGATGGGAGTGGGACAAGGGTAGCAAGTTAATTGATTTGCTACCAGTCTCTCTCCCATCTTTGGTTAAGGATAAAATCATGTTATGCTCTCCGTACAAGGGAAATCCATCCCGGAGATTAGAAAGGTCACTTCATGCCCTATCCATTTAATTATTTTTCAAGCCTTTTTCAGGTAAGAAAAGCATTTGCCAACCGCAAACAACTCAACTGGTTCCAAATGATCTTTACCTCACTCTTTCTTCTATCCTTGACCCTGATACCTGTTGCCGTTCAAAATGCGGAATTACAGACCTACCCCATAACCACCTTCGTCAGTGATGTCTTTGATCCCTTAACAGACGATGTTATGAAGGATTTAAAAGAAAACATACAGATAAATCAGCAAGAACTAGTCTATAACAGTCATTTTGGAGTTCATAAAAATGAAGCTGGTCATGTTATCTTAGGCCATCACGAAGGAACTCAATTAGGAGAAAAATTAACTCTTTATTTCGATAAAAACCAATTGATTGTAAGTAAAGAAAAGAAAGAACTAGCTACAATTCCTTACCAAGCGATCAATCAAGAGAGCATCCAGGACAAAAAGAAACTCACTAAGGCCATTTCCAAAGATTGGTTCCAGGCCAATCGATTAGCTGTTAGTCTCTTTCTCGTCCTCTTCTCAGGTTTCTTATCTGCTGTGAATTTTGCCATTTTAGTATTTGGAGCTTCCTTCTTCCTCTTCTTGACACGGAAGTCACGTCTCTTCTCTCTCAAGACCTTCAAAGAATGCTTCAATTTCACCCTCAACTGTCTAGGATTGCCCATTCTCGCGAGCGTCCTGATCAGTTTAGTATTCCACCAAGTCTTTACGACAACCATCTTGATCCAAAATATCCTATTTGTCTTGTTCCTCGCGCTTGCCTTCTATAAGACTCATTTCCGGGATCCAGATTACAAACCTTAGGGAGGTCCTTTATGCGTGTCACCATCAAAGATGTAGCCAAACTTGCTGGCGTTGCACCATCTACCGTTACACGAGTGATTCAAAATAAATCTACTATCAGTGAAGCCACTAAAGAACGGGTTCGTTCTGCCATGAAAGAACTGGATTACCATCCAAACCTTAATGCTCGTAGCTTAGTGAGCCAGTCCAGTCAGGTGATTGCCCTTGTCTTGCCTGATGAGAGTGATGTGTTCTTCCAAAACCCCTTCTTCCCTACGGTCCTCCGTGGGATTAGTCAGGTAGCTTCTGACCATGGCTATGCCATTCAGATTTGTACAGGGGCCAATGAGACCCACCGTCTCGATCAACTCAAACAAATGATTTATGGTAAGCGGGTAGATGGACTCATCTTCCTCTACTCAAAATTGAATGATCCTCTGGTTGACTTCTGTATTCAAGATAAATTTCCTTTCTTGATTTTAGGGAAAGCGACTTCACCGTTTGTATCATTGGTCGATAACGACAATGTCAAGGCAGCCTTTGACGCGACCGAATATTTTATCAAGAAGGGATACCAACACATCGCCTTTGTTGGAGGAAATAAGGAGCTGGCCGTTTCTCAAGACCGCTACAAGGGCTATCAAGAAGCTCTTACCAGTCATCAGATCCCTCTTCGTGAGGAATTGGTCAAGTTCTCCTTTGGTTTCATGCTAGAAGAAAATTCTTACCAAATCATGGATACCCTGCCTTTTGAAGAACTGGAAGCACTTATGACAACAGATATCCTAGTTGCTGAAGGGGTTCGGAGATACCTGAGCGACAAACAAGTCGATCTTCCAATTATTTCCTTCGACTCCATTCAACCACGAATTCCAATTGACGCCTATATTGATATCAATACGGTCGAATTGGGACGCGAATCTGTCAGAACCTTGCTCCAAATTATTAAGGACAACAAGGAAAACAAAACTGTTTGCTACAGACAGCTCATTGAACACTCGATTATTGAACTTTAGGAGAACCTATGACCACCCACTTTGCAGCTTATTTAGACGACCAAGACTTGATTCGCATGGAAGGAGGAGAGAGCGTAATGGCCTCTCTTCCTTTTACATTGACGTCTGGTTCGAAAACGATTGAACTTCTACCGACAGAGGAAGAAAAAACTCTTCGAAGCCCTCTTCCCATCGACATGAGTCAAAGCTATACCCTCTCCAACGCTAAGGGAGAAACCTGCCTCCTACACTATCGCGACATTGTCCGCCAACCCATCTTTGATCAGCTATATGCTTATGATGGAGAGGATTTAGGGGCTCGCTATTCAAAAGAAAAAACGACCTTTGCCTTCTGGGCGCCCATTTCTCAAGAGGTTCAGCTCTTGATCAACCAAATTGCCTACCCGATGGAGCGTACAGAAAAAGGCGTATGGCGTTTAGAACTCGAAGGAGACTGGGAAAAAGCCTCTTATTACTACCAGCATCAAGTCAACGGTGTAACCCATATCGTCCATGATCCTTATGCTCTTTCTTCTGAAGCCAATTCAGGAGCTAGCTATGTCATCGACCGACACAAGATTGAGCGCCCTATCCAGAGAGCCGCAACCCAGCTAGATCCGACTCAGGCTATTATTTATGAATTGAGCGTCCGGGACTTCTCCATGCAAAAAGAAGCTGGTTTCCAACATCCTGGTACCTTCCCAGCTCTCTTAGAATCTCCTAAGCATGGAGACCAGACCTTTGGCTTTAACTATTTGAAATCCCTGGGTATTACTCATGTTCAGCTCATGCCCCTCTATGATTTCGGGAGCGTAGATGAAACAAATCCTACTGCTGGCTACAATTGGGGCTATGACCCTGTGCAATACAATGTTCCGGAAGGAAGTTTTAGTAGCCAGCCAAATGATCCTTACCAACGGATCCTGGAGTTGCAACAAGTGATTGATGCCTATCATAAGGCCGATCTCAGTCTCATTATGGATGTGGTTTATAACCATGTTTACCTCTCTGACGAGTTTGCCTTTGAGCGGATTGTCCCTGGCTATTTCTATCGCTATGACCAAGACCGGCAACGAACCAACGGAACCTTCTGCGGCAACGATGTAGCCAGCGAGAGAGCCATGGTGCGCAACTACATCAAGCAGTCAGTCAAGCAGTGGGTTCAACTATACGGCTTTGATGGTTTCCGCTTTGACCTGATGGGCATTCTTGACCGCCAAACCATGATGGAAATTCAAGAAGAATTAGTAGCCATTTACCCCAACATTTACCTTTATGGAGAAGGGTGGAAGATGGATACTGGACTAGATCCTGAACTCCTGGCCCATCAATACAATGCCAGTCAACTCCGTCCGTATGGCTTCTTCAGTGACAATTTCCGTGATACCATTAAACGAAGCATCCTGAACGAAGGACGTATCGACAGTCGCTATCAGGCCAATGATCTGGCTAATATTTTGACTGGTAACATCGGACTCAAAGGAGCACCCCACTTTGTGCGTCCTCAACAGGCGATCAACTATGTAGAATGCCACGATAACGCAACCTTCTTTGACTATCTCAAGGTTGAAGATCCAAACATTTCAGAGGAGCAGCGTCAGGCTAAAGCTCGACTCGGCTTGCACCTCGTACTCTTAGCTCAAGGAGTTCCCTTCCTACATGCTGGTCAAGAGTTCTATCGCAGCAAGGGCTTAGAAGAGAATACTTACAATCTTCCGGATGCTCTAAATCAACTAGACTGGCTTTCTTCTATAGCTTATGAAACAGATATTCAATTCCTGCGCGAATTGATTGCCTATCGTAAAAAGGAAGAACTCCTCCGCCTTGTAAATGCCCAAGACATTCGAGATTATTGTCAAGTTACTTGGACTTCGGTGAAGACCTTCTCATACAGCATCGAGAAAGATGGGCGTAAGCTTCTTATCCTGGTCAACCTTGGGGATCAAGAATGGACTTATCGACTCAAACAATCTGCAAAATTAGCGATTTCCTACCCTCATGTGTATGGGAGAGAGCAAGAACTTTCTCAAGAAGAATTTACCATTCCAGCCCATGGTTGGATCTTGGTAGAACAAGCATAAAAAAATTCCTGCAAGAAGTTCTTGCAGGAATTTTTTAATCTTCCACTTCGACAAAGCGTCCAATAATATGAACATTGTCTGAAATTGTTATAAAAGCTTGAGGGTCTGCTTTTTTCATTAAAAATTTAAACTCATTAAACTCTGCTCGGGTAATAACCGTGAGTAAGACGGCTTTTTCCTGATGATTATAGGTCCCTTCGGCATTGTGAATAATGGTTGCCCCACGGTGCAATCGCTTATGGATTTTCTCAATAATCTTATCCGGTTGACTGGTGACAATCATAGCTTGCATCCGCTTCTGCTTGGTAAAGACAGCATCTGTCACTCGACTAGAAACAAAAATGGTAATCATCGAATAGAGGGCATACTTCCAACCAAAGGTCATCCCTGCTATCAACATGATGGTCCCATTGACGATGAGAGAGATTTTGCCGACGTTCTTGCCCGTTCGCTTTCGAATGGTCAAACTGACAATATCGGTTCCCCCGCTGGAGATATTATTCCGAAGGGCAAAACCAATCCCTGTCCCCATGACCACACCCCCAAACAAGGCGTTCATGATAGGGTCATTGGTGAGCGTAACTACTGGGACAAATTGGATAAAGAAGGAACTCATGGACACCGTGATAAAGGTGAAAATGGTAAACTTATGACCAATTTGATACCAGGCGATGATCATTAAGGGCAGATTGATGGCATAAAATGACAAGGAAACAGGAATAGTAAAGCCCAAAAATCGATCGCTAAGAGCTGAAACAATTTGTGCTAACCCTGTCGCACCACTCGAATACACACGTCCCGGCTGGAAAAAGAAGTTCACAGCAATTGCAGATAAAAATCCATAGACCAATGAGGCCGAAATCTTTTCATCATACTTTTCTCGGGAAATACTTTTTAAGACCCGTAATAATTTAAAATTATAAGCAATTCTTCTCACATAAAAACGTAAGATTTTACCTAAGCGAGTTTTTTTCATGATTATCTCTCGTTATACAAACAAAGGGAAAATCACAGAAGCTACTTCTGCGGATTTTCCGCTTTTATTCTTACTCCTCAGTTTTGACTTCTACTTGTAGACTCAACTCTTCCAGTTGTTTGGTGGCTACTGTAGCAGGGGCTTGGGTCATTGGATCTGTTGCCTTGTTGTTCTTAGGGAAGGCAATCACTTCACGGATATTCTCCTCACCAGCTAACAACATGACAAAACGGTCCAAACCAAGAGCCAATCCACCATGTGGAGGGAAACCATAATCCATAGCTTCTAGCAAGAAACCAAATTGCTCTGTCGCATCTTCTTTTGAGAATCCGAGAGCCGTAAACATCCGTTCTTGCAATTCTTTTTGGTTGATCCGGAGACTTCCTCCTCCAAGTTCGTAACCATTGAGCACAATGTCATAGGCAATAGCACGCACCTTGGCAAGATCGCCCTCTAATTCATGAGCTGTATCTGCTTGTGGAAGTGTAAAGGGATGGTGGGCGCTCATGTAACGGCCTTCTTCTTCAGACCACTCAAACATTGGCCAATCGACCACCCAAAGGAAGTTGAATTGACTGTTGTCGATGAGGTCTAATTCCTTGGCTATTCTGCAACGAAGGGCACCTAGGGTTGCATTGGCTACTTCTAGTGTATCCGCTACAAAGAGGACCAAATCTTTTTCTTCCAGCTGTAAAGCACTTGTCAACTCTGTTGTCACATCTGTCAAGAACTTAGCAACTGGGCCGTTTAAAGCACCATCAGCTACCTTGACCCATGCAAGACCTTTAGCCCCATATTGTTTAGCTACTTCGGTCATCTTATCGATATCTTTACGTGAGTAGTTGTCTGCTGCTCCTTTGACCACAATGGCTTTCACTGCTGGAGCTTCTGAGAAGACCTTGAAGTCTACACCCTTTACAACTTCTGTCAAGTCTGTCAAGAGCATCTCAAAACGAGTATCTGGTTTGTCAGATCCGTAAAGAGCCATCGCATCATCGTACTTCATCCGTGGGAAAGGAAGGCTGACTTCAATTCCCTTGGTTTCTTTCATGACACGCGCGATTAAACCTTCCGTAATATCTTGAATTTCTTGCTCTGTCAGGAAAGAGGTTTCTAAATCGACCTGTGTAAACTCAGGTTGACGGTCTCCACGTAAATCTTCATCACGGAAACACTTGACGATTTGATAATAGCGGTCAAAGCCAGCATTCATCAATAACTGCTTGGTGATTTGAGGACTTTGAGGCAAGGCATAAAAGTGACCCTTGTTAACACGAGATGGAACGAGATAGTCACGCGCCCCTTCTGGAGTTGACTTAGAAAGGAAAGGTGTTTCCACATCAATAAATTCCAACTCATCCAAGTAGTTCCGAATAGAGTGGGTTACCTTGGCACGCAATTTCAGATTTTCCAACATCTCTGGACGACGCAAGTCCAAATATCGATAGCGTAGACGGGTATCGTCGTTGGCTTCAATGCCATCCTTGATCTCAAATGGTGTGGTTTTTGCTGTATTAAGGACAGTCAAGGAAGAAACATGCATTTCAACCTGACCTGTTGCAATTTTATCATTAGCTTGCTGTCTGGCAGCAACTTGACCTGTCACTTCAATCACATACTCGCTACGAAGACTCTCAGCCGTTGCCATCACTTCCGAACTGACTGTTTCCGGATTGATGACCAATTGCATAATCCCTTCACGGTCCCGCAAATCAATAAAGATCAAGCCACCCAAATCACGGCGTCGACTCACCCATCCTTTGAGGGTTAGTTCTTGTCCAATGTGTTCCTCGCGAACACGTCCAGCATACATGGAACGTTTCATTGTATTTTTACTCTCCAAACTAATATTCTTCCTTCTATTTTACCATAAAGCCTGTCAGATAAGTGCTTTTCCAGAGATTTTTCCAGAAAAAACAGTTCTTTTATTCAGCTTCTTTCCCGGTAGGAGTTTTCTCTTGTTTGGCCTCTTCATCGTATAGGGTTGGGGCCAAGATTTTCATCAGACTAGCTGTTCCAAAACGCATGATAGCTGCCAAGACTCCAAATATTGGAGCCAAGTTACGGAAAAAGAAGTCTCCTCTGATGAATTGGGTGATGAGGCCCGTAATGAGAAAAATCACGATTCCTTGAAGAATCGCATAAACAGCTATTTTCTTCATTGTTTTCATGGTTTACCAGTTTCTCTCTTTCTAGTAGATAGACTTATCCACAAGTCTGTGGATAAGTCTGTGAATATGGGGATAAGTTTCTTTAAAACTATAGGAAAAAAGGTTGAGACTGGGTATTCTCAACCTCTTCACATCTTACTTAAATTGATCCGGCTGGCCTTTATAGTTAGCCCAGTCCTGACTTAAGAAACGATTGTTAATCTTGTATTCAGGAGCCGGTTGAGGGTTGGAGACAAAAGGATCAACTGCCTTGTCAAAGGCCAACCATCCATTCCAGCCCATATGAATGGTGTCCTGCATAAAGTAAGGTTTATCACCATCTTGAGAAAAATCAGCAATATGGGTAAAGCCTTGACTTTCTAGTTGGTAACGAATTTTTTCAACTGTCCGTTGATACATTTCTTGACTCAAGCCTGTATAAGCCATCCATTTCGAGTTCACTGGAGGGATAACAAAGATGACATTGGTTTTAGATTGAGCAAACTGATCCAAGACCAGTTGTAAATCATTGTATTCTGGGGATTGTTCATAGGATTCATTCTTTTGGAATCCTTTGAGTTTCTTGAGCTTACTAGCGAGACGATGGGTATAGAAGCTATTGCTAATGCCTAATTTATTATTATTGGTTTTCTCTTTGGCCTCAGCAGTCGCCACCTCTTCCAAAGCTTCGTAAGAAAATGTATCGGGCAAATCATTTAAGCGAGAGAGAACCTTCTTCTCATAGTTGCTATTGTTCATTGCCGTAAAGGTGCTAAAGAAGGCATCCTCCCGACGAACAAAGCGCATGAGGGTCTGATTGAGACCTTTTTCAAAACTAGATAGATTTTGACCTTTGGCTAGCTTCTGAACTCCTCCCTGCATAGCAACATTAGGGTACTGCTGCAAGAGACGAGATGCCGCATACTGGCTTGCTGGTCCAGCTTCCTGATTGGCCAAAAAGCTCGTTAATTGATCACTGTTAAAGTATTGCTGGAAGGCCGATGAATCATAACCGTCCTTCGTAAACCACTGGGGCGATACCACATAGACAGCCGTTTTCCCTTCTAGTTGAGGAAGAATTTGCTGCATCCCAAAATATTGGTTCAAAGACGCTGCCCCTCGTTGACCTAGAAAATACGGACGATAAGAGCGATCATACTTCTCAGCTAGTACTGCTGGGTGAACGATGTCAAATCGCAACCATTCGCTGGAACCAAAGAAGGGTACAAAACGATAGTTGGGATCCCCGAGCGCTTCTTCCTTACGGGCACGACTTTTAAAGCCTTCTGCCGTCAAGCTCACTGCGGCCTTTTTCTCCTCTGTCAGATTATGTTTGTGGTTAATCGGATAGAAAAAGAGAAGAGCAGCGACAAGAGCCATGGCGCAAAAGACTGGACCCAGAATCAGCCACAATCGTTTAAGCATTCTGAAGCTCCATGACACCTTCTACGATTTTGTTGGCAGTATTCCAGTCATCACGACCAAATTCAGATACTGGAACCCGAATATCGAAGCGGTTTTCCAATTCAACAATCAACTCAACGGTTCCCATGCTATCAAGAACACCCGCATCAAAGAGATCCTCATCCATCATGTCTGAGACATCTTCCATAAACAATTCGTCAATAATTTCAATTACTTGTGATTTTACATCCATTTTTCATTTTTCCTTTTCTTATTTCATTTTTGGAAACCATTGCTGATCCAAGAAACCTGAGAAGATCAGGAAGGACAGCATAACAGTGTTGAAGGTAATAAAGATTCCAAGAGCCTGAGTCCAGCGATTATCTGGCAGGGGCTCAAGTCCTTTTGCTTTGCGCTCTTTATTCAGTGTCTTCTTCTTCCGAAGCCAGGCATCATTAATCACGAGACCTAGACCGTGGAAGAGGCCATAAGCAACATAATACCAGGTCACTCCATGCCAGAAGCCCATGACCAACATGTTGATGATATAGGCAACGTTTGACGTTGTAATCCGACTCTGAAAGACCTTGTTGCGCATCAAGACCATGACCAGACGCATAAAGACAAAGTCACGGAACCAGAAGGACAAGCTCATGTGCCAACGATTCCAAAATTCCTTTAAATCACGCGATTTGAAGGGGAGGTTAAAGTTGATTGGGCTCTTAATCCCCATCAAGTTGGATGCCGCAAGGGCAAACATGGAATAGCCTGCAAAGTCAAAGAAGAGGTCCAAACCAAAGACATACATCACCCCTAAAGTTCCTAGGTTAAAGACGCCCCCTTGAAGAAGGGCATAAGTCTTGACATGACCTAGCAAGAGATGACCAAAGATATGAGCTAGAATGAACTTATAGAGGAAGCCAAGCATGATATACTTGACGCTCTGCTCCAGCATATCGAGGAGCTCATCCCGATCTGGAATCGTTAGGTAATCTTCATTGAAGCGTTTGAAGCGGTCGATTGGCCCACTTGAAAAAGTCGGCATAAAGAGCAAGAAACGCAAGAATTCCCAGAGACTAAATTCTTTGAGGGTCCCATCTCGCATCTCGATAATCATCCCTACCGCTCGGAAGGTCAGATAGGAGATCCCAAGGAATCCCATCCAAGACTGGGTCCCATCAATGGCTGGTTGCACCTTCACAAAAACCAAGGGCAAAACGACCAAGAAAGAGTGAAGGTAAAAGATCCACTTGCTATCACGCTGGCTTCGATAGAATTTATAGGAGTAGACCCAAAGGATTTCCCAAAAGAGGTAGAACAGAACCGCATAGATTTGTTTCAAATCCGTCCCTGTCAGCATCAAAACAATAAAGGCTAGACTGACCAAGGCTTCATAGACTGGGAAACGCTTTTTAAAGAAGAGGCCAACAAAGATGGGCAATAAGGCCCCAATCAAATAAATAAAGTAGACCGGGGTGCCATAGGGTTCTAAATGAGGGAGCTGTTTCAAAAACTCGATCATCGGTTGTTAACCTCGCTAATCAACCCTTTGATGTCGATTTTCCCGTTTGGAGTTAGCGGCAAGCTATCACGGTAAAGGAATTTTGAAGGCATCATATAAGACATCATGATGTGCTCCAAATCTTCCTTAATGGCTTTGGTAATATCAATCTCGCGCTCAAATTGTTCTTTGACCCCATCTTTTAAGATGACATAGGCCAAGAGATTTTGCACCTTGTGATCTTTGTTGTAGCGCGGTACTGCGACAGCCGAGTCGATGTACTGAGACTTGTTCAAGTTTTGAGAAACATCTTCTAGCTCAATACGGTAGCCGTTAAACTTGATTTGGAAATCCATCCGTCCACCATAGAGAAGAAGGCCTTCATCCGTCATGGTTCCGACATCTCCCGTATGGTAGGCTGGAAGACCTTCAAATTCGAAGAAGGCTTCTGCTGTTTTCTCTGGATTATTCATATAACCTTTTGAAACAGCTGGACCAGATACGATGATTTCCCCTTGCTCTCCATTTGGCAATTTATTGCCTGCCTCATCAATGATGAAGGTTGGAGAATCTTCTTTTGTGTAACCAATTGGCAAGCGTTTAAGAGTCGCTAACATCTCGTCTGTAATAGCGATTGCCGACAAAGCAACAGTTGCTTCCGTTGGCCCATAAGCATTGATGATGCGTGCATTTGGGAAACGCTCGCGCAATTTCTGAGCTGTTTTCACGGTCAACTCTTCCCCATCAAAGTAGAAATGGGTGATGCCTGGCATCTTTTCAGCATTGAAATCTTCAGACAGCATAGCCATATCTGCAAAAGATGGTGTCGAAGTCCAGATCGCAATCGGAAGAGAAAAGATGGTTGCAAAGAGTTGTTTGAAATCTTGAGTGATGGCTGATGGAAGGGCAAACAGAGTTCCTCCAAGAGCTAAGGTCGGTGCCCAATACATGACAGACAAGTCAAAAGAATAGGGCGGTTGCGCCAACATTTGCGGACGCTCTGGCGTCGCAAATTCCTTGTCTGTGATCATCCAGTTGGTAAAGCTGAGCAAGTTATCATGCGAAATTTGCACCCCTTTTGGTTTCCCAGTTGTCCCGGAGGTAAAGATGATGTAGTAGTTATCATCCCCTTTGACCGGATGTTGCAAGTCATAGACATGCTGAGCCGCATAGGCTTCACACACTTGCTCCAAGGACATGATCGGAGCAGCTGGGTTTTCGATTGGAAACTCATTGATGGCAATAATCAAGCTTGGCTTTGCTACTTCAAGAATAGCAGACACGCGCTCCAAGGCAGAGTGGCTATCAATTGGGATATAAGCATGGCCAGATTTGGTCAAGGCCACAAAGGTTGCTAACATTTCATATTCTTGGCCACCAAAGACCACTACAGGTGACTTTTCAGGAAGTCCCATTTGGTCAATGTGAGCTGCTAAGCTATCTGAATCAGCCTTTAATTGACCATAGGTATGTTCTTCTCCAAGGACATTGTAGACAGGATAGTCTGGTTGCAGTTGGGCGAAACGCTCAATCGCCTCGATCATATCAGTAATTGGTTTGTTTGACACGGTAGGGATCTCCTTTAAAATTCATTGTAGATAAAGCCACCCTGACCTTGACCAAGGTAACTAAAGAAATAAAGTAGGGCTAAGAAAATAGCGAAATACAAGATTGTTTGCCCTATAAATTTATAAAGTGTTTTATGTTTCATCTTTTTCACTCTTCATTTTGATTTTCACTGACTATTTTACCATTTTTTGTTCAGTCATAGCAATCCAAACACAAGGAAAAAATACTAGAAAACGTTACCATAAGAGACGATTACTTTCCTGATTTAAGCCAACCGCTATCTAAGCATTATCTTGCCGTTTCGCAACTCTGACGAATCAACTCCAAACACTTGTCTAGATCTACATCTCTTTCAAAATGGTCGGGACTCCAGGGAACCTCTATATCCGGCTCCACACCTTGATCCGTCATTCCTTTCCCTTGATCTACGCATAGACAGCGAGAGGTAGGAAACATCAATTGATAATCGCCATAATCAACAGTACAACAATTGGAATAGTCTAAAATTCCTAGAGTTGGTCTACCTACCACCGTTACCTTCTTAAACTGCTTCATCATCTGGACAAAATTATCACCAGATGATCGACAATAAATATCTGATAAGATAAAGATCTGTTCGGGATATTGGCCACCTCTAACCTCTGGGAAGAATTCCTCGCTTTCTTGCTGATACGGTACATATCCTTTCCCCCGATGGCGGAGCAACTCCTTTTTCATAGCTTCCAGTAGTTTAACTGTTTCAGGACTAATTTCTTCCTGTTGCATCCAGTCCTCAAAATCCTTTAAGCGTAAGTCGACATTGCGTTCCGTGTAGAGAATTTCCATGCTATCATCGTCCCAGTCAAGCGAATCATAGCCCTGATCCTTCTCTAAGCCTAGATGTAACAGAGGAAGATATAGAGAATCTGTCCCTCCGCAGTTCTGTCGGACATCAATGAGAAGAAACTTGACCTCCGTCATCATGGGTAAACACTCTTGATATACCCGACCAATGGCTCCTTCATCCATAAAGTTATCCAGACGAAGATAAAGAATCTCATCGTCTAATCGTTTCCAAAAAATCTGATCTTGGATTGGTTCTCGACTGGGTGCTACTTCAATGGTCTTTTCTACCCCTTCTCGAAGCAGGGTGACCCTTGTGGACTGAGAGACCAAATCCGCCCATTCTCGGTAGTGTCTTTCAGGGGTCTTACTGATAAAATAGTCCTTCTGAAGAGACGTTACCTGCCCCAAGTCACTTCCATCCAAAGCTAAGATCTGATCTCCTACTTGAAGTCCCGTATCTTCATTTGCCCCTTCTACAAAGAGACCGTCGTCTGTCGAGCGCAATAAAAAACCTTTGTTAGGGGCCTTTTTCTTTCCAAAAGAAACATGGCCGATCACTCCAAAACTAGCTAGGTAGGACCTGACTTGATAAAGAAAGGCATCATCCGTCATATCATCTGTAATTTTTTCTCGAAAAGGCTCTGGATCGCATCCTTTTCTATCTTTGATGGTAGATGAATCGTGAGTCATAATAGAGACGACATCTTCAAAAATAGCAGTCTTTTTCATAAAGGATCCCTTCAATTTTTTAGAAACAGTATACCACTTTTCCTTAAAAAGTTCTTAAAAGCCTAAAAAGCTATCCTAAAGGAGGATAGTGTTAGAATGGAAACAAACTATTGTTTTACATAAAACAGTTAGATGATTACCAAAAAATGACTTTTATTTTTTAGTTATTTAAGAAGATCAAAAACTTTCCGCTGTGAGAAAAGTGCCTGAAACACAAATGTTTCAGGCACTCGGAATTATTGAGACCTTAGGCTCAATAATTAGTCATGGAACTTTGAAGAAGTTCGCTGACGTCCGTACTCACCTAAGGAAAGTTTTTCAAAGACTTTATCTTCAATCTGAAGCTATCCTAAAGGAGGATAGCGTCTATAAATTCTTTCTTTTCTTGGCCCTCTTGGTCAAGGATACATCGCAATGATAAATTTCTTCTGTTAGAAGGGTCGTCATTGCAAAATCGTCAACTTCTGGTCTCAGATCCACTTCATAATCCAAGGTAAGCTGTTCCCCATTTTGGCTTGTATTAACCGAAATCAAGTCGACTTCTGTACAATTGCGATCCAGCAAACGGCTGATCTTATCTGCAATCCTAGCCTGATTTTCTAGCTCAATCGTCAGGTGACGGCGCCGTTGGTGGTCGGTCTTACTTTGCTTGGTTTCGAGCAAGAGCCAGATAGCTAACAGAAAGGCCGTAAACAAAACTGCCAATAAGAGGTAGCCCGACCCCGCTGCTAAACCAATAATCATAGCAAGGAAAATCGCGATTAATTCTCTCGAGCCACTGGTAGCAGAACGAAACCGAATCAAGCTAAAGGTTCCCGCTACTGCAATCGAGGTCCCCAGACTCCCGTTCACCAGGAAAATCACCAGGGTCATCATGCAGGGAAGCAAGGTGAGACTGACGATAAATTCACGCGTATAGAGGGTACGGTATTTGTAGGTCCAAGACAGGGCCATCCCGAGCACCAGGCTAACCAGTAAGGCTAACATCAGGCGCACCGGATCTACGGTTGCCGTAGCGTTATTAAAAATAGAATCAAATAGATTAGACATAGGCAGCACCTGTCCTTTCTTGAATTGGCGTTGGTGCGTAGTCTAAGCCTTGTGACTTATGGTAGGCACAACCGTATTTCGAAAATTTCTGTTTGACCAGTCCGTACTTATCCAGAATGCCCTTCAGCCACTGAGGTTCTTCACCTGGGGCCTTGATTTCCATAATGATGGTATTTTCTTCTAATAAAGGCTCACCAGCTTTCCCACGAAGGAGACTGACCTGCTGATCACGATAGACCAAGTTTTGATCCAGAGTGACCCGAATCTTATTGTAAGGATAACCTTGGATACTCTTCTTTTCTTTTAAGGACAAACGATCATAATAGATGTACATCTGGGGCTGTAGTCGGTTATCATAGCGCTGGCGCAGAGCTTGGATTTCTTGCACCAAGTCCAAATCCTGAATGGTCTGATCCACTAATCCATCTGTCATGAGGCGGGTAATGGAGGAGGGGTTCGAGACCAGGCGGAACTTGTGACCAATACCTTCTGCATCCTTTGATTTTACTTCTAGAAAAGCCTGACTCTCCACTGTTGGATGCTCTACATAGGCCCGCATCCGGATCTTTTCACGACGGTTCTGTTTAGCAAGGGCATCTTGGATCACATCAAAGTCTTCGGTATCAAAATAGACATTCGAAATCGTGGAGACTGGATAATCGTCTTCAACAACATATTTCTTTAAATCTTTCAATAAATCATCCAAGTCTTCTTTATTCACCACATATTTGGTTTCAATCCGCTTGAAGCTTGTCTCTACCGTTTTTTTCATGTTTTTCTCCTTTCGTTCTATAAAAAGTTGTTATTTTCTTTATCGTTTTTGTTGCAAAGCCACGAGTCGCTTTACTTGTTCCTTAGTTTAATGGCCTTTTCTTAAGCTTTCATTAAGCCAAACTTAAAGAAAACTAAAGTTAAGGTTCCTTTCAGAAAAACTTTAGGAAACTTTCAGCTAGCAACTTTAGACTAGGAGCATATCAATGGAACGAGAGGAAAAGCTCATGAAATCAAACAAATGGAAATTCTTATTAACGGGGGCCACGACCCTCACCTTACTGACAGCTTGTACCCAAGCGTCATCTCAATCAGCTACAACAAACAATACCGCCCAAACAACCGCTACTTCTACTTCAAAAAATAAAACAAACAATTCCAACTATTTTACAGATAAGGACAAGGACACGTCTTACGACGAAAGTACAGCTTCTACTGTCAAACTGTCTGGATCTTCTGCAACTGTTTCAGGGGACGGCGTAGCCGTTTCTGGATCCACCGTGACCATCTCGAAGGCCGGAACCTATGTCATCTCTGGTGAATCCGATGGGGTTCAAATCAAGGTCGAAGCAGGTGACTCAGATGATGTTCACATCGTCTTGAAAGGCGTTACAATGACCAACACCAACGCGCCAATTTCTGCTACGAAAGCAGGGCATGTCTACCTGACTCTAGCAGATGGCACGACCAATACCTTGTCTGATTCAAGTTCAAACAATGATGAAGACGCCGATGCGGTCATTTTCTCTAAAGGCGACCTTACCATCAATGGTTCAGGTACGCTCAACATTGATGCCAAGAAGAACAACGGGATTAAGGCCAATGATACCCTCCACATCACAGGTGGAACCTATAAAATCACGGCTGTTGGAGATGCCTTCAACGTCAATGATGAACTCAATATCACTGGCACAACCATGACCATCGATGCAGATGAAGATGCCGTCAAGGTGGATAATGATGAAGATACTTCGGTCGGAACCATGTATCTTTCAGATAACAAAATGACCATCACTGCAGGAGACGATGGCATCCATGCTTCTGGTGATCTGGTCATCGATAGCGGAACCTATGAGGTAACCGAGTCTGTCGAAGGGCTTGAAGGAAAATCGATCACCATCAACGGAGGGGATATCACCATCTACGCAACTGATGATGGTGTCAATGCAGCCAATGCCAATGCTAACCAAGATGAAATTTTCTTCACCATGAATGGCGGAACCCTCAACGTTGAAGTTGGCCAAGGCGATACCGATCCAATTGATTCGAATGGAAATATCACTGTTACTGGAGGAACCATTAAATTAACGGGTCAATCTGGATTCGACTTTGATGGTACTGCCACCTACACCGGTGGAGATATCTATATCAACGGTGAAAAACAAACGGAAATTGTCAACTCCATGCCTGGAGGCGGTGGTGCTCCCGGAGATGGCGGACCTCAAGGCGGTGGACCTGGCGGGCCTGGTGGACGCTAAGCCCTTCTTTCAAGGTCACTAACTGAAGCACACGAGAGAGTGGGACAGAAATCGGTAATTCGTTAGAATTCGATTTCGTCGTCCCACCTCCGCACAGTTGAGTAAGGCTGTAAAAGCTGATGAAATCAGCGTAGTAGAGCCCACTCAACCACTGCGTCTTGCTCGACAATCCAAAGACAATTAAGAGGCTAGAACTTTTGTCCCAGCCTCCTCGCTTCAAATGAGATCACAAGGAGCTGACCCTTACAGGAGAGAAAGTTTGTATGAATACCTACTTCGTACAAGCTCTCTCCTGTTTTTTCGTGCTTTCCAAGCTTTTATAGTGTACAATAGAAGAAATAGCGCTCATGATTAGAAAGGGATTTATATGATGTCTAAAAAAATCACTCTCCTTGCAACGCTCTTTTTGAGTCTTTTCTTCTTGACAGCCTGTATGTCTGATTTTCAGTCACATTTCAAACCGGAAGAAACGAGCTCTCGTACCTCTTCTAAAAAACAAGAAAAAAGTGAAAAAGAAGCCTCATCGTCTAAAAAATCATCTAAAACTAGCTCTTCGAACAAAGAAAAGAAAGAGTCTAAGACGGAAACCAGCTCTAGCAAAAAAATGGAGGATCTCCCTGCCAATGCTAGCGAAGCTCCAACAGACAAGATTTATGCAACAGGCGATTCTGTCGTTTACTATAGAAAAGATGGTGATACATTAGAAGCCGCAACACCGGATTACGAAGGCTATACTAAAAATTTTGTGCAAAAAATTCTTGGGGAACCTGAAAATGTCCTTAACGATCCAAAGTATCTGGTCGAAACCTTCTCAGAAAAGGAACGGGAAAACCTTGTCAAACTCTATCAAGAGGGACACTTAACAGATGAACAACTCCGTGCTTTTTGGGCTGGTGCGATCGATATCGCTCAAGCTACTCGGTTCGGTCAAACCTATACGGTTTATATCTACAAACAGGGCCAAGTACAACTGGTCTTCAAAGAAGACAACCTTATCTACATCACTCCAAATCCAGAAGTGCTTTATTTTAACTAAGAAAAAGCCCTCTTCTCTGTTGAGAAGGGGGCTTTGTTTCACATGAAACTATAGATAGAGGAAGCTTAGTCTTCTTCCATTTTTTGAGGTCGATAGGCCATCATTCCTAGGCCAATACACAAGCCCAAAACCAGGGTAAGGAAGGTGACTTGCCCGCCTATTTGACCAGATAAGGAAATGGTTTCCCTTAATCCCGATACGGTATAACTCATCGGCAACAGCGGATGAATAGCTTGGAAGAAACGATTGGTGAGGGCAAGCGGATAAGTCCCTGCACTAGAAGCCAGTTGAAGGAGCAAGAGGATCAAAGAGATAAAAGCTCCGACCTTGTTGTTCCATGTCGTTAAGGCAGTCACCATGGACATGAAGGTCACACTTCCTAGCACACAGAGGAAGAGGGTCAAGCCTTCATGATTTGCTGTCAGTCCTAGCAAGTGAACTGCTCCATAGACCAGAACACCAGCCAAGACCGCAATCATCCCGTTCACTTCCAATCTCGCTTTAAACCAAGCCCAACGACTTTCTGGATGACGCCCAGATGGCAATTTTGCGAAAATCATATTGGTAGAAAGAGCCGCGACGAAAAGGGCAACGGATATCATATAAGGCGCCATGCCCACTCCATTCACTGAAACATTGTCATGGTCTGTCTTCGAAAGAGTGATTGGATCTGACAATACGCTTGCATTTTCTTTTTCAGTGCTAGCGCTATTTAGTTGGTCCTTAGCTGAACTCAAACCCTGACTAAGATTTTGACTACCTGTTTGGAGATCACCCAAGCCTCCGACAAGAACCTGACCTCCTGCCGCTAATTGACCAGAGCCATCAGCTATCTTAGTTGCACCATCCGCCAATTGCTGAGAACCTGATAGTAACTGACCTGATTTATCCGATAACTGATCGACGCCTGACACCAGTTGATCAACACCGCTAGCCAAAACTGGTGTTTGACCATTTAGTTGACCGATCCCACTAGCTAGCAATCCAGCGCCTGTTGTTAATTCACTAGACTTACTAGTCAATTGGTTGGCTCCTGAAGCTAATTGATTCATTCCAGCAGTCAGAGTTGGCATTTTCCCATTTAGGTCTCCCAATCCTGCTACTAGCTGATTACTTCCCGTTACCAAGTCACCAGATTTCTGCTCCAGTTGGCTTGTCCCCGTACTCAATTGAGTAGCTCCTGCAATCAAGCTACTGCTATTGCCCGTAAGCTGACTAGCTCCACCGGCTAACTGATCCACCCCTGTCGTATAGAGTTGAACTCCCTGGCTAAGGGTTTGGCTAGCTGGGAGAAGTTGCTCTGTTACTGCTGTCTGAACGGAGCTCAAGCTAGTTGAAAGAGTATTCAAGGTAGACGAAGCTGTTGGTAAAATCTGGTTGGCACTTTCTTTTACTGTGGCCAAGGGACTCTCGGTTGTTAAGCTTTCTTGCAAGCCTTGAACAGTGGTTAAAATCGCTTGAGCAGCAGTCTCCGTAGTACTTGAAGTAGCAGAGACAGCAGCCGTCATTTCTGCCTGTTGCTCAGCTGTCATCGATTGATAGGCAGCAGTAGCTTGAATATTTGCTAGCACCGAATTGCGGTCAGCCTGTGCTGCTGCTGAAATCCCTTGAGCAGAGGTGGCGATGGTTGCCAAAGCTGTGCTGAGTTGACTGGTATCCCCGCTCGTGTTCTGAATAGCTTCATTTAATTGGGTGAGGCCTGCTGTTAATTGGGCAAGTTGCTCTTGCTGATTTGGTTGCGGAGTGAGTTGTGTGGATAAGGTTTGAATGCCTGTCTCTAACTGAGACACTCCATTTCTTAATGCTTCCGATTGGCCGCTTAATTGACTAGCTCCACCACTGAGAGTAGCAAGCCCTGAGCTATAGCTGGTGAGGCCAGCCATCAAATTACTAGCGCCAACATTCAACTGACTGACTCCCTTTGTATAGGTAGTAAGTCCCGTTGAGAGAGTCGTTATCCCTGTATGCAATTGGCCAATTCCAGAGGCTAACTGAGGCGTTTGACTAGCCATTTGATTTAAACCATTTCCCAGTTGTCCAACTCCCGACGTATAGGTCGTCAAACCACTACTAAAGGTAGTAAAACCATCATGAAGTTGCCCAACTCCCGATACGAGGGTGGGAACTTTCTCCTGCATTTGATGAAGACCAGTTCCTAATTGGCCAACTCCATTGGTGTAGGCCAAGAGACCAGTGCTAAGAGTCTGTGCCCCATTGGAAAAAGACAGACTCGAGTTGGACAAGGTGGTCAAATGGTCTGTCAAGGTCTGTCCACCCTCTTTTAGCTGACCAGCACCGGTCGCTAATTTCTGGCTTCCTTCTGCTGCTGTTCCCATACCTGTCTTCAAACTTCCCATCTTTTCGAAGAGAGCGCTGGTATAGGTTTGAGTGACATTACTAGCAACAGTTTGCTGGATTTTTATCATGGCTGAATCACTCATCTTACCAGCAATAAAGCTATGTCCACTAGATGTTTGGTAGGCAATGGTCATCTGTTCTGGGTGATTGGTTAAGATAGAAGCAGCTTTAGCAGATAGATCCTTAGGCAAGGTCACCACCATATAGTACTCACCCTTTTCCAGCCCCTCTTTAGCTGCTCTTTCATCGACAATATGAAAATCCAGGGCATCACTTTTCTCAAAATTGGACACCATGTCTTTTCCGATTGTCAATTCTTCTTCCTGATAACGAGCTGGCTGGTCTTGATTGACAACTGCTACTGGCAGGTCGGAAACCTTGCTATAAGGATCCCACATAGAGGATAGAAAGATCACATTGTAGAGAGCTGGTATCAAGGCAACCCCGATCATCACAACGATAAAGGTCGGTTTCCTAAAAATCGCTTTCCATTCCTTAAACATTTTTTGTCTCCTTTTTATACACATTGTCTAATTTTTTGATATAATTGATTATACAGTTCTTTTTAAAAACCGCAAGTTAAAAAAATCATTTTTGGACACTGTGTATAATTTTGTATATAAAAGAGGGAGACTAGAATGGTTACCGAAAGCAACAAGCGAATAAAAACAAAACGGATCATCCAGGAAGCTATGGTTGACCTGCTTCATAGGGAGTCCTTTGATGAGATTTCAACTGTTCAGTTGGCAAAAGAGGCTGGTATCAGCCGGAGTAGCTTCTATACCCACTACCGTGATAAGTACGATATGATCGAGCGCTACCAACAGGAATTTTTCCACAAAGTTGAATACATCTTCGACAAACAACAAGATGATAAACGCCAAGCTGTTACCGAAGTTTTCGAATTTCTCACCAAGGAGCCCCTCTTTGCTGTCCTTCTAACCGAGAATGGGACAAAAGAAATTCAATCCTTCTTGCGGCACAAGCTACAAGTTCTACTAGTCGATAGCTTGCAAGAACGTTATGGCCATCGATCTTTGACCGAAATCGAAAGAGACTATAGTTCTGTCTACCTCACCAATGCCTTCTTTGGAGTCTGTCAAATGTGGGTGGCGCGCGGGCAAAAAGAAAGCCCCCAACAAATGGCGGACTTCCTATTAAAAATGCTGGAATAAAAGAGAGTGGGACAGAAATCGGTAATTCGTTAGAATTCGATTTCGTTGTCCCACCTCCGCACAGTTGAGTAGGGATGTGAAAGCTGATGAAATCAGCGTGGTAGAGCCCACTCAACCACTGCGTCTTGCTCGATAATCCAAAGACAATTGAGAGGCTAGGACTTTTGTCCCAGCCTCTTTTATGTTATGTTTCTTTAGTTCCCTGCTCCTAAAAATTGATCCACAAAGAAACTGAAGTAAGATTTCTCTCCTGTAATCAGGACACACTTCCCTTCCAAACCGTATCGTAGGAGTTTGGCCTCCTGATCCTTGAGACGAAGAACTCCCTCAATTTTGAAAAAGTTTCCCTGTTCTGTCCGAGTGGCACTCGAAGCAATTGAGCTAATACGGGCCTCTAGCGTAATGGGTTTTTGTTTACTTCCCTGTGTGCTAAAGCGAATCCGATCGCCTACATGAATCGTAGCTATATCTTTTGAAGGAATATAGGTGACAATCTTGACTTCTTTTTCTTTCTGAATGAGTGGATAAACTTGAGCCAAAGGAGTCCCTTCCGCTACAATACTCGCTCCTTTTGTTTCATCATTCAAATGAATCACCCCTTCATCCTTGGCTAGAATCCGAGTCTTCTGAAGAAGATTTTCTTGTGTTTTTAACTTACTATCTAGATCTGCAATTTGCTGAGAAAGAAGCAGCAAATCTTGTCCAACCTTACTTAGCTGTTGAGCTTTCAGAGAGGCTATTTGACTATCTAAGCTGGTCGAAAAAGCTTGTTGGCTTCCGGATCCCGCATATTGGATGCGATAATTAGAAATACTCGCCTCTAGCTGTTGGATTTGACTATCTAGTTGACTGATAAAAGAAGCTTGTGCTTGAGCGTTTTCTTCTCCATGTGGTTTCTGAGCGTAACTCTGGTAGAGAGAATAAAGTGGATGAGTCGCATCCAGACTTCTTCCCTCTAGTAGAGCTGATTTTAGACTATGGTAATCAGTTAATCGCTTCTCTTGGTCTTGGATAGCTTGGCCAATTTCTGCTTGACTGGAACTTGCACTGGCATTTTGAGAAGCAATGGTTGCATTTTGTTGATGGGCTTGCGCTTGGAGAATCGCTATTTGTTGCTGATAATCCTTAAACAGCTGGTCATATCCAAAATGCTCAGTTCCTGTAAATTGGCTCTCCCCGGTCTCAATGCTCGTTTTCAACAATTTTAATTGTTCCTCCTGTTTCTTTAAGAGGTCGAGCTGTTGCGTTAAGCTCATTCCTTGTTGTTTTTCCTGATCCTCTTGGTATTCTACCAAGATTTCTCCCTTCTTAATCTCTTCATTTTCCTTCAAATGGTTGACTTGAATGGGAGAATTACTCGTTGACTGGATTTGGTCCACCACGCGTGTAGCTTCAATCGTCCCACGACTAGACAAGGTCACTTCCTTTTTGGCAAATACAGAGAAACCGACAACAAATAGTAGTAAAAGAAAACAAGGGACCACCCATAAACTAGCAAAATTGTGGAAACGTTTCTGATAGAATTCTGCACTTTCAAAATATTTTTCGTTCATCATACTTTCTTTTTTTCTCCTAGTCCTCTCTTAACAAGTAACCAAATGGCTGTAATAGCCATTCTTTTTCAGTAATTCTTCATGGCTTCCTTCTTCCTTCAGACGACCTTGGTCCATGAGGAAGACTTTTTCAGACCGTTCTGCAATCGTTAACCGATGGGCGATAAAGATAATCGTTTTGTCTAAGGCCATCAAGCGGTCCACAATTTTCTTCTCCGTCAAGATATCCAGGCTGCTGGTCGCTTCATCCAAGATCAGAATCGGAGCGTCCGTTAATAAGGCACGCGCCAAGGCAATTCGCTGCCGTTGACCACCAGAGATTCCCATGCCATCCGTAGTCAATTCTGTTTGGTAATTGAGGGGCATACGCTCAATGTCTTCTCGAATTCCTGCGATTTCAACAGCGCGCAAGATATCTTCCTGACTAGTTCCTTCTCGCGCTCCCAGTAACAAATTCTCTAAAATCGTACCATTAAAGACATAGGGCTGCTGGGGTAAATAATTGATTTGCTGGCGGAGCAAAGTTTTATCCACTTGCTGGATATCCGTTCCTCCCAGACGAATCGTCCCTTTATTGGGTTGGTAGAAATTCACCATCATCTTTGCTAGCGTGGTTTTTCCAGAACCTGAAATACCAACAAAACTTACCTTGCTCCCTTTTTTGATCGTGAGACTGATATCGGTAAGAACGTTAGCCCCAAAACCGTATTTGTAGTCTACTCCTTCAAAAACCAGATCACCATCGAGAGCCTCACGATCTTGAAGAGGTTTCTTCTCTACGAACTCAGAGTCTATCAAATAGACTTCATTCAGACGGGTATTGGCCACTCGGGCTGCTTGAAGTTTGGTTTGGAGGTTGATCAAGTTCTCTAGAGGGCCTGTGAAATAAACAAGGAGAGTATTGTAGGTGATCAACTGCCCCAAGCTCAATTCTTGCTTCATGACCAAATGAGCTCCCAACCACAAGACCAAGACATTCAAAATCAATTGGGCCAAGTGTTTGAGCCCCTTTTGTAGACTCTCCGCCTTGCTCATGGCAAAGGACTTCTTGAGATAGTCTACAAATTCTGAGTCAATCTTTTGATAGCGACTCCGCTCACTGGTAAGAGACTTGATAGTTTCAATCCCGTTGATATCTTCGATGATAGAAGAAGACAAGACACTATTGGCTTCCATGGTTTCATTATTTAAGCGCTCAAAAGGCTTCATAAAGGCAAAAATAATGACCGCATAAATCGGTAGCAAGAGAATGGTCAAGAAAAAGAGGTGAGCGTTTTGGCTAAACAGGACTACTGATAAAATCAAAACAATAGACAGATCCAAAAAGATTGAAAGCAGTGTACTAGCCAGAGCATCGATAATGCGGTTGGCATCTGTAAAACGTGACACAACTTCTCCTGTCCGTCGAGTCGCAAAGAAACTCATAGGCAACTGAAAAACATGCTTAATATAGGACAGAATGACATCAATAGACAAGCGTTGGCCTAAAACAAGAAGCAAGTAATCTTGCGCATAGGTCAGGACCTGCTGTAAGATGTAAACTACAATCAACCCTAGTGAAATCACACTCAGCGTCTGCTTCATCTGATCAGGCACATAGGTATCAATAATCGATTGTAAGTAGTAAGATCCCACAATATTGATGAGGGTTACCAATAACGTTGCAAGAACAATATGCAGAACCAATTGCCGCTGTTTAAACAAAAGAGGGACAAAATCTAGGAGCCCATTTTTCTTTTCTTTACTCGGTTGATAGGCTGGAGTCGGGGCCAAGGCGATGACAATCCCTGTCCATTCCTTTTCAAACTCCTCGATCGTCAATTTGGTCATCTGTACCTTTGGATCTGGATCGGCTATGTAAAGATGCTTTTTATCTTTCTTATAGACTACGTAATAATGAGGGAGACGCCCATCCTTGATCACGTGAACAATCAAGGGATAGGTCACTCCTTCCAAGTCAAAAAGTGTACGATCTGCTCGGAAGGCGCGTGTCTCAAATCCCAACTCCTCAGCCACCTTGACCAGACCTAAGGCGGTCGTTCCATCCGCAGTCGTTTTTGCCTTCTCCCGCAGACTAGCTAAAGAATAGTATGAGCCATAGTAGCCAAAAACCATGGCCAAAGCTGCAACACCACAGTCTCTCATATCAACTTGTTGGCGATAATGTTTTTTCTTAAATCCCATAAGAACCCTTTCCAATCGTTTGTTTCATCATAACAAAATGGGCAATCCGAGAAGAAAAAATCGCTATTTGGTTTATTATTTTAGGTATTTGGTCACAAAAATCTGCAATTCAGGAGAGTTGTTATTTATTTTGTAAAAGAAAAACCGCCTATTTTACAGACGGTCATTTCTTTCTATGAAGTAACTTAGGGAGCAAATAAGGGAACAAACCCAGAAATCAACGGTTTAAGACAAAACAAAAAGCCCACTGTTGTAGGCTTTCTGCAAGTTTTTCTTAAAATTAAAGCATTTTGTTATCATCACTTAAACATGTATAGTAATAATAAGGCAACCTAACTACCAAAAACATTGTATTTCAACAATCACTAACAAAGTGAGACATGCTGGGGTAACTTAAAGGGTAGTAAAAAGGGAACTAAATCTAATGAGTTCAACAGGCAAGAATTAAGCTCCAAAATTTTGGGGCTTTTTTTAAAATCTTTGACTTTTTTTGACCTATACCCCCACCCCCTTAAAAATTAACCCTTATATTTAGAAAATCGACCCCTCCCACCGGTTCCCAGAGACCGATTTTTTTCGATTTTTTTCGACCGGGGGGTATTATTTTTAGATTTTCAATTTTGTGTACGTTCCCAAAAATGAGTAATTCTAATTTTTTGTCTCATTATTTTTGCATTTACTAGCCCTGTTCCCCTTTCTCAATTAGACATATCTTACATTCTGTCTAATTCGTTCATTCACAAAACCCCAAGCGTATCAAGGAACTACAAGATTTTAAAAAATGAATTGGCGTTTCCCTCGTTATGTCTAATTGATAATATTGAATGATAAAAAGATAGGCCGAAACCTATCTTTCTATTCTATTTAAATATCTTTCCTAGTAGACTTTGTTTCTTCTCTGGTAGCCCATTCAAAACATTGTACGCTTCTATCATTTCTTTTTCTTTGCTTTCGATATATCTATCGACTACTGAAGATATGTAAGCGTTGAAGTCTGACGGCTTGTCACTTGATAGCTTTCGATCTAGTATAAGTTCTTCGAGTAGTAGATCACTCCATAAGATCATATCAAATGAAAGGTTATATACTTTTAGAAGTCCTTCAAGTGCCTCTTGGTATAGGTGGCCTTGACCTTTCTTTGTGTAATATTCTTTATCCTTTTTAGCTGGATCAACTACTGTGAATATATACTTATCTGTAATCTTATTGTTTACAAAGTATCTTGCTTCTTGCTCAATATCTCCACCCTTGAAGAAGCTCTCCATGTCTTCAAGAAAGATACAGATATCTGTTTTATAACTTTCCTTTTGTTCCAGATACTCCTGCTTAAGTTTCAATATTAAGGGGGTAATTTTTTGGTCAATCAGATTGTTCCAGTTAGAAATATATTTGATACCTTCACTATGTATTTTCTCTAATCGCTTTGTAAATTCTTCTGACAAGACTTTTTCTTTATCTAATGTAGTTTTGTCTGGAGCTTCTAAGGTGTTTTGAAAATCTATTTTATAGCTCTCAATTTCTTTTAATAAATCTTGTTTTTCCTTTTCAAGACTATTAAAGGTATTGACTACTTCTTTCTCTCCTTTCAATTCATACCATTTTTCTAATAGTTTCTTGAAAGGGTTTAGATAGATTTTACTACAATTTAGATATAGAAAGTACAATTCTTCAATATCATTATTTTTCATTCATTAACCCCCAATGCCTTGGCCATTAATTTTAGAAAAATCAAGCTCCCAAATTGCAGAAACTTTTTCATCGTGTGCTTTTCCATATGCAAATTGTTTAGCAACAAATAGATCCATATCTTCAACCGCTAAAGTTTCTTGATAGCGCTGAATGTCGATACCACCGCCCACAAATGCGTCATATCGCCCTTGTACAAAGGAGGTTGCAAACCCTTTTTCTTGTGCAACTGATGGGATAATTTGTAAGCCTAAAGGAACTGCTTTTTTATAGTCTGCATTATCACTTAAGTTAGTTAGAGCTTTTTCAATCTCCCAAATTTCAGAAGAGTTAACCACTAAGACTACTTTGTTAGTCACATCAGAATATTTTTCCCCATTTTCTTTTTCAGAATGGAATTTAAAGATGTCTGCCACTTGATTAATGGTTGCTCTAGGACTTTCAAAAGTAATCTTACCAGTTTGTTTTTCCTTTTTAGGGTATGTGGTTACCCCGTCTTGGGCTTTTCCTGTAATCTTCTTAGTTAGTCCAATTGGTTTGTTATCTCCATCACCATTCAAGAAAGCTTCTTCAAGAGCTAAGGCAAAGGCTTCTGTTAATTGTGTACGAATATAGTTTTCGATCCATTCTGCGCCGTAATCTTTAAAATCCTTTGGAATTACAACGAAAGCGGTTAATTTATTTTGAATTTCTTGACGACTTCCGAAACTCGCTTTTAGTTGTCCCTTAATCTCGCCAAAGATTTTCCCCCATGTTGCAGATCCAGTATTTTCAGAACTAATAAATTTCAAACGTAAGCCCGCATTTTGTAAGCCGATTTTTTCAAGAAGTGGGTGTTCTTTTTTAATATCTTCAAAAATTCGATCGATTGTTTGTTCTGGCAACAGTTTTTCAATGCCTACTGGTAGTTCTTTATCAAGCTCATTGAAAAATGTAATTTCTTCTCCCGATAAGTGGGGTTTTCGAGTTGCGCTATAATCGTTATTAACGCCTTGACGTGCTTCTGAAATCATATGATCCTGTAATTTATCTAACATTTCTCCGTATAAAATTCCTTGTTCCTCTTGTGATGCGTTATTCTTAACTGCATTCATAAATTTTGCTTTAGCTTGTTCATAATCGTTTTTAGTTTGTCCGTTTAATTTCATTGTCATTTTATTTTATTCCTTTCAATTTTCAACTAAAAAACAACCGAAAGTAAGACAAAAACTGTTAGTGTTTTTTATGTCCTACCTCCGATTGTTTCGGTCAGTATTTAAATTTTAATTTTATTTTTTACTTCAACTAGTGTTACTACACCATCAGAAATTTTAATGTTTAATTCCCCAAATTTTGGGAGCTCTACTGTCTTAATTATACCATTTTTTAAGAAATACAACCACCCTTCTGTTAGTTTATCCATTATAACCCCTCCCATTCTTTATCGAAATCTAAATTTAGCCCTTTACGATATTCATCATAAAAGTTACAGATTTGATTTAGAATACTGCTTAAATCATTTACAGATACATATTTTAACAACAATCTAGTTAGACTACTGTCCTTTTCTACACATAGGAAGTCTACCTTTGCATTTACCCTAAAATGAGTACCCAGTAAATATCCTATAAGTGCCTCCGAGGCTATATGAGCTGTTTCTTCTGTTTTAAAATCAAATGTAAAATTAAATTCCTTTACATTGTATTTTAGTTTTATTTTCATTTTGCACCTCCTTTTTTTAATATTCGTAGTAGGATTTTTTTAAACTGGTAGGAAAGTGTTGGAAAATTTTCCTACCAAATTAAGCCCGTCAAATCAACGTTTTTCGCAAAAAGTAGGAAAGTAGGATTTTTTTTAGACAACTTAACAACTTATAACATATATAGCTATAACTTATTTAATAATAATAAGTTTATTAATAAATGTTGTATTTTCCTACCATTATTATCTTTCCCTTACTCTCCCAATGGGTTTCAATGGTAGGATTTTTATTTTTAGTTTCCTACCGCAATACTCATTTATTAGATAGAAGTCTACTCTCCCAACGGGTTCAGTGGTAGGATTTTTTGGGGCCTTTTTCCTACTTTTTTTCCAAAATTCCTACCATGGTAATTTATTATTTGAAAAAACCAGATGTTACAACCCTTCCGAATTTTACACTATTTTTATATCCCCAATCTTTTTTATTTTGCATTGCTAGCCTAATCTTGGCTTTTTGTTTTGGTGTGGGGCTATCGTTCAGATAGACTTCTTGAAAAAATAGGTTAACAGTTAAGCGATCACGTTCAACTAATTTCCCGTATTTTTCATCTAGTTTTTCTTCCTCACCATTTCCATTAAGCCAAATTCCATTAGTGAAAATTTCATGGATAAAATACTTTCTAACTTTATCATTAGGAGGGCTAAAATACATTCTTTCGGGATATGGAGTATTAAGATATCTTTCAAGATCTTCTAATTCTTCATCTATAGCTTTATATTTGGCCCGTATAGCGTTTACTAGGGCTTCTTGTTCATCTGATAGGGTAAGTCTTTATTATCTCTCCAAGCCTTAACCATTCCCCCCCAGAACCTCCTACGATCATTTTCAGTCCAGTTTCTACCTTTGTAGGAACTATCTTTAAAGACTTCTGCAACTAGAAAACGGCGTTCTCCAGTTAAATCATTTAGGAAGTCGGGCTGGTTCGTTGCCCGTACAATAACAAAGTTTTTCAGTAATCGCCTATCAGTACTACCATAAGGCGGTCGATATTCGATTTTTCTATCAGTTATGAACCTTTTTAATTCTTGGAAACTGGTTTTTTTAGTTGCCACCATTTCATCATCAAAAACGCACCAATTTCGCACCATTCGGGCTTTATCGTCTTTATCCGTGAAAGTTTCAACGGTTGTGAAGTATTGATCTGTAAACAAGCCTTCAAAAAATTGTGTTTTTCCTACCCCTTGTTTACCAGTCAAATCTAATACAAAATCAAACTTTACACTAGGATCAAACACTTTCGCAACTGCTCCACGGAAAAATAGATCAAATATTATCCGATTGTATTTACTATCTTCTACATTAAGATATTGACGTAAAATATTAAATGTTTCTGGTGGATCACCACAAGAATTATATTCCCTTTCACATTCTAGCAAGAATTTTTTCAAGGGGTTGTAACCTTGTGTACGGGCCACAACTTCCAAAGTGTCAGAAATATCGCTTTTTTTAAAATCCACTTTATATTTTTTTGCAATATATAGACGAATTTCTTTTAAAACACTATCATCTGCTACCCCAGTAAGCCCGTTATCACTATTAAGCTTTAATGAACCAACAATATCAATTTCATGTGTGAACTCATTGTATCTTAGATTTTCTTTTAGTCTACTATCGCCACTTATAATCTTACTCAAATTATCTAAACTAGAAGCCCAGCCTTTCCCTTTGGCCTTTTCAACTAAACCAAGACTATTATTTTCGGTTTCTGTTTCTCTTCTTTCCGTAAGGTTTGGAAAGTTCGGGGAAGCCCGTTCTTCTTGTATTGTCTTTTCTAATGCTTTTTTAACACTCATGTAGTAACCTCATAACGACTAATTAACTGTACAAAATCACGGGCAAGGTTTTTTCTTTTGACAATATTTGTAAAGATCTGAATGATAATATCTAATTCATATCCAGCCCCTACCATCATTTTAAGGAATGATGAAACTTCTGATCGATCATTAATTCCATAAGCCACAAATTCAAGCAATTGCCCACTAAATTCTAACCTATTCCCATTCCTAAGAGATCCGAGTTTATAGGTTTCATAGAGTTGTAAAAACTCTAATAATTCACCACTTAAATAACTGATTGGTAAATCACGGACTAAATGCCAGCCCCTATCTTCCAGTTCTTTAAAGCTTGTAACAATCTGGATCATCATTTTAGAACTTACTTGCTCTGTTAGATTTTCTCCAAGTGGTTCATAGTAAGGAAAAGCATACCAATCATTCTTTTTATAAACCTTTGTAGGGTTATTCCTCATAAAGTCAAAATCTGGTATTTTTTGTTTTTTAAGAAATATAATCACTTGCCTATACATCTTTTCACCTCCTCAAAATGCTCTATAATCTTCTTTTCGTTTTTCTTGTCAATTCCAGATGGCAATAACAAAAGATCCAACGGAGCATTATAAATCGCTTTATTAAATTCTATAGACGGTTCAAAATACTGTATTTCCATTTCTTCTACCTCACTGATAAGAATAAATAAATATCGCTTGGGCGGTAATAAACTTTTCTAGCTCTCTCCATAGGAGTTTGAAAACGTTGTAAACCCATCATTTCCCAGTTTCTTAGTGTTTCTCCTGAAACTCCTAGGGCCTCTTTTAATTCTTCTCTAGTAATAAGATCTAGTTTCCCTTTTCGTTCCATTTCTAAATTCACAAGGGTTTCTAAAGTCTCTTTTTGAGTTTGAAGCCATTCCAATTGAATTTCCTTTGAAAGTAATTCCATATCCTTACCCCTTTCAATTAAAACGCTTGCCAGCTAGCCAAACATAAGCCCCATAATCTGGATTTAATCCTTTTGAAACTTCTACCTTTTCTTTTTCTTCAACTAGTTTGATTGGACTTGGTCTATTCCATATTTTCCATACAATTTTAAATAGAATTACAAGTAAAATAATGGTTTTGTCAGTTGGTAAATTCCATTCATTCATTTTATTTCCCTCATTCTCTTTTTAACTTCTACACGTCTCTAAATCAGCTTTTTCCTGATCTTTAGGCGGTTTATAGCGGTTTTTCATGGATAGATATCCATTTATATCATCTTTCTATAATTATTGGCCTGTTCAGTATGTTCTAAAATAAGTTGGTTTATAGCTTGAATTACAGTATTTAATAAAGCTGATGAATTTTTACCGTCTTCCATACTAGCCATTTCTAAGACTAGTTGAATTTCACTCAACTGTGAACAAATCCTTTCATACTCAACCAAAACATCATTTGTTTTTACTGTCATATTGTTTTCTTGTTCCTTTCAATTGCCGTTTCCTATACTGAGTTAGCAACACTCCAAACGCTAGGCTATTGCCCCAAGTTGGCGAACGCTTGTAGTGGTGTTTCGTGGGAAATCACCCACATTTTTTCTAAACAAAGCCTTTAAATTGTCCTGTCAGCATGACTTTTCTTATCACTGTTTTCTTTTTTCACCTATCCGCTTGCCTGTTTAATAAGTGATTATTTATTTTAATTTTTTTTCATGTTCTATCTGATCTCCAAGTCTTTTATAAAAGACGTCAAAATCAGATCTTGTAATTTCTCCATGGTATAGTTGTGAAACTAGTGTCACTGCCCTACTTAGTAAGCGGGGATAATGGGAAAACTTCTTTCCTTTCATCTTGTGTACCTCTCTAATTTTTGATATACTAGGTACATAAAAAGTATTTAGAAAAGTATTCTTTCTAGGTACCTGTTTCTTTTAAGTCATATACTCAATTTTTGGCGAAGGCGAGTATTTGACTTTTTTTGTTGTCTTTTTTCAAAATCATGTATCCATTATGTATCCTTCCTATTCTTTCACATCTAGAAATTCATCAATAGTTACCCCTAGAAAACTTGAAACTTTTTTCAAAGTATCTAACGTTGGACTTTTTGCCCGTTCATAGTATAATGCCGTTAGTGTACTTTTTGATATTCCTGTAGCTTCTGCAACGTCAGAAGTTTTTTTCCGTTGCTTTGCTAATAATAAGCGCATGTTATTTCTCATGCTTTACCTCCTTTACATATCAACTCCAATAAAATGAAAGGTGTTCATCTTGAAAAGTTGTAATTTTTGTTCAACATCTGCTGACACGATTATTATATTGCACTTTTTGTTCAATGTCAATAGTTTTTTAAAAAAAAGTTGTAATTTTTTTTCACTATAAAACTAAAACGTGATATAATAATCTCGAAAGGTGTAACTTATAAATGAATAGACTCAAAGAACTTAGGCTTAATAAAGAAGAAAATGGAAAAGTTGGAGTTACTCAACAAGAGATAGCTGACAAAATAGGTGTAACAAAACGAACATACATATACTGGGAAAAGAATGAGAGACAGATCAAGCCAGAGAAAGCTCAACTTTTAGCAGATTATTTTAAAGTTGATGTGGGCTATTTGCTAGGTTATACTGATGAACCTAATAAACCCCTGTCCGACTTAGTTCACCAAAATCCAGAGCATTTTCCTAGTGATGAAGACGATTTCCAAGAAATTACACCCCAAGGACTAGTGGGGGCTTCTTTAGAAAATAATAATAGATATTTTTATATAGAAAACATAACTCATTTTGTAAAAGATAAAAAAACTACAAATAGTGAGTTAAGGTTGCTATCTGAACTGGTAGATACTTTTAAAAATAAAAAGTCGTAACGTTTCGACATTCTAAAAATGCAATTTACCCTATTTAAATTTCCCAACATTGGGAAATATCAAGCACTAGTTTAGTAAGTACAGTTTCAAGATCACTTTCGTTAAACTAAAAGCGACAACGTTGTCGTTTATCAAATTTCGTAACGTTTCGAAATGTTGCAACGTTGCAACATAAGATAAAATCGTTCAACGTTGAACGATTTCAAATTACTCAACGTTGGGTAATTTGAAATTATGGGACGTCCCATAATTTAGAAAGCCCAAGAAATGGCAAATACGACCACATGGTCGCATTTAATAAACTTGAAAAGTGACAACGTTGTCACATTTATTTAGTTTTCTTTTCTCACCTATCCGCTTGCCTGTTGATGGAAAGGAAAGGAAAGAAAAATGAATATCAAAACCGTAGTAAAAAAGAATGGCCAAACTGTCTACCGTGCTAGTGTTTATTTAGGTGTAGATCAGATGACGGGGAAAAAGTCCCGTACCACTATTACGGCTAATACTAAAACGGCAGTCAAAATCAAGGCTAGGGAAGCTATTAATACTTTTGCCAACAATGGATATTGTGCTAAAAATAAACCAACGATCACTACTTATAGAGAGTTAGTTGCTCTATGGTGGGAGAGTTATAAGAACACAATCAAACCAAACTCCCAACAATCTATGGAGGGTATTGTAAGGCTTCATATTTTGCCCGTTTTTGGCGATTATAAACTAAATAGCTTAACTACCCCTATTATTCAGCAACAAGTAAATAAATGGGCAGATAAAGCGAATAGAGGGGAGAAGGGGGCATACGCAAATTATAGTTTTCTAAACAATATTAACCGCCGTATACTTCAATATGGAGTTATTATGCAAGTGATCCAGCACAATCCAGCCCGTGATGTTATTATTCCGCGTAAGCAACAAGCAAAAGAACAAAAGATTAGATTTTTTAGCAATCAAGAATTAAAGAAATTTCTAGCCTATCTTGATAGTTTGGATCTAAATTTATATGAAAATCTTTTTGATTACGTTCTTTATAAAACTTTGCTGGCCAGTGGTTGCCGTATTGGGGAAGCTCTAGCCCTTGAATGGTCTGATATAAACCTCAAAACAGGTACGATCAGTATATCTAAGACTTTAAACAGATATCAAGAAACAAATACCCCTAAATCAAAAGCAGGCCTAAGAGATATTGAAATAGATCCAGCGACTATCTCACTTTTAAAGCAGTATAAAAAGCGCCAACAAGTAGAATGTTGGAAGCTGGGAAGGTCTGAAAATATTGTGTTCACACCTTTTACTACTAAATACGCTTACGCTTGCTTATTGAGAAAAAGACTACAGGGGCATTTTAAGAGTGCTGGGGTACCCGATATAAGTTTTCATGGTTTTCGTCATACCCATGCTACTATTATGCTTTACGCTGGAATAGAGGCTAAAGATCTGCAATATAGACTAGGCCACTCTAATATAACAATGACATTAAATACATACGTCCACGCTACAAAAGAAGGCGCAAAAAAAGCCGTCTCAATATTTGAAACGGCAATCAGCAATTTATAAATACAGTAAAATACAGGGTGAACCTGAAAAGGTACACCCTCTTACTATACAAAAATTAGTCATAGGTAACTAAAAGGGTAGTAAAAAGAAACAAAGCACTCTAGGGAAAATACCTAAAGTGCTTTGTTTAAAGGCTTTCCAGCCTATCATAGTTAAAAAGATATTACAACATTTTGTTGTAGAACTCAACGACAAGTGCTTCGTTGATTTCTGGGTTGATTTCATCGCGTTCTGGCAAGCGAGTCAATGAACCTTCCAATTTTTCAGCATCGAATGATACGAATGCTGGACGTCCAAGAGTTGCTTCAACAGCTTCAAGGATAGCTGGAACTTTAGCTGATTTTTCACGAACTGAGATCACTTGACCTGGAGTTACGCGGTATGAAGGGATATCAACGCGTTTTCCGTCAACAAGGATGTGACCGTGGTTAACGAATTGACGAGCTTGACGACGAGTAGTCGCAAGTCCAAGACGGTAAACAACGTTATCCAAACGACGTTCCAAAAGAAGCATGAAGTTGAAACCGACAGTTCCTTCTTTGATCTTAGTAGCTTGTACGAACAAGTTACGGAATTGTTTTTCACCAAGTCCGTAAGAGAAACGAAGTTTTTGTTTTTCAGCTAATTGCAAACCGTATTCTGACAATTTTGAACGGTTGTTTGGTCCGTGTTGACCTGGTACGTAGTTACGACGTGCCAATTCTTTACCTGTACCTGTAAGTGACAAGCCAAGACGGCGAGATTGTTTCCAAGATGGTCCTGTATAACGTGACATTTGAAATGTCCTCCTATAAAAATAATTTTTGTAGGAAATAACGTTTTAGACAAACCTGATTCGTTCAGAAAACCTTCGCCCAAACAGCAAAGGTTACTTTTCTAGCTGGCTTCCTGTTGACGAGCTTCATTTTGTCCTGCTGTCATTTCGCACAAATTCTATTATACCACCAATACCGGCCCTTGTAAAGTTGCTTTCTCATTTTTTTGATTTCTTTCTATAAATGAAAAGCAAAATGAGGTTTTCTAGCTAAGGACTTTCTAAATCACATATTTTGACTTTGATATACATGTATTCACTTCCCTATCCTATCTGTTTACAGGAATCTTTACACTTTTTTTACAACTTGTCAATCATGATTGTTTTAAAAACTTCCTAAGTTCCCCTATTTTAGTGATTTGAAGAATATAGATGAGACTTCTCTTCAAAAGATCCCCCTGTCTAATATTTACAGATTCGATTGTGAAATTGACATCTTTGTCAATAAATTTACACAACAAATGTTTATAATATGTTCAGAACATCAAAAAACCATCTCCAAGAAGAGACGGTTGGAAGTTATAGCTCACCCTAGCTAGATTAGTCTAAGTAATGAATCAAATTTTTCTCAGTTAAAATATCTGAGTAAGTATACGATTCAACATAGGTTGCTGCTGGTTCACCAGGTAAACTGTTTTCATTTGTGTACTCAATAATAAACAAAGAAGGATAGACTTCAATTAATCGACCAAACTTATTTTTTTGACGTTTACGACCATTTTCCAAGGTCATTTCCACAATTTGACCTTCATGAGCCTTGATTTCTTCTTTGATTTTTTTCATTTTTGCTACATCTGTAAATGCATCACTCATCCATTATTCCTCTACTCTCTTTGATATGCTGGAGAACTTATTATATTCTTTCTGGAAGATTAACTCCACTGTCCCACGTGCTCCCGAACGGTTCTTTTCAATAATGACTTCAACCTTGTTATTCGGCAAGCCTTCTTCTTCCTCACCTGCACGTTCATAATAGTCATCACGGTATAGAAAGGCAACAATATCTGCATCCTGCTCGATGGATCCTGATTCACGGATATCTGATAGAACCGGACGCTTATCTTGTCGTTGTTCAACTCCCCGAGATAGCTGACTAAGGGCAATTACGGGAACCTTTAATTCTTTCGCCAAAATTTTTAATTGACGAGAGATTTCTGAGACTTCCTGTTGCCGGTTTTCACGTCCTGTCCCTGTAATCAACTGTAAGTAGTCGATAAGGATCAAGCCAAGATTACCTGTTTCTTGTGCTAACTTTCTAGAACGAGACCGAATTTCTGTAATCCGAATACCAGGAGTATCATCTATATAAATGCTGGCATTGGCTAGATTTCCTTGGGCAATGGCATATTTCCGCCACTCATCATCTGTCAACTGACCGGTACGAATAGAATGAGACTCAATCAAGCCCTCTGCTGCCAACATCCGGTCCACCAAACTTTCAGCCCCCATTTCCAACGAGAAAATAGCAACTGTTTTATCCAACTTGGTTCCGATATTCTGGGCAATGTTTAGAGCAAAGGCAGTCTTACCGACCGCTGGACGAGCTGCAAGAATAATCAACTCTTCTTCATGAAGACCTGTTGTCATATGATCAAGATCTCGATAACCTGTTGCAATCCCCGTAATATCCGTTGTCTGCAATGATCGAGTTTCAAGACTTCCAAAGTTGATATTTAGGATATCCTTGATATTCTTGAAACCACTTCGATTGGCATTTTCACTGACATCAATCAGAGCTTTTTCTGCACCTGCAATAATCTCATCCGACGGACTCGCTCCATCATAGGCTTGATTAATGCTCTCCGTTAAACGGGCAATCAAGCGTCTTAGAACCGCTTTTTCGGAAACAATCTTTGCGTAATATTCCGCATTGGCTGAGGTCGGAACAGAGTTGATAACTTCAGCTAGATAAGAGAGGCCACCGATATTTTGCAAGTCCCCTTGGCTATCTAAAATATTGCGAACGGTCGTCGCATCAATAGCATCTCCCCTATCTGCAAGGTCAATCATCGCCTTAAAAATTAACCGATGGGCATATTTAAAGAAATCTGCTGGCTCAATAAACTCACGAACAAAAACCAGTTTTCCCTCATCAATAAAGATGGCTCCTAAGACAGATTGCTCTGCTTGGATATCTTGAGGCTGGGTTCTTAATTCTTCTATCTCAGCCATAGTCATTCCTTTCTAACGATTTACTTAACCTTCGTTTACCCGAATTTGGATAATACCTGTAATATCCTGATAAATTTTAACAGGCACATCAATCAAGCCGACAGAGCGAATTGGAGAAGCCACTTGAATGTGACGCTTGTCGATTTTGATTCCAAATTGTTTTTGTAGTTCTTCTGCAATTTTTTTATTGGTAATCGAACCGAATGTACGTCCATCAGGACCAATTTTTTCTGTAAATTGGACAACGGTCGTTTCTTCTGCTAATTTCGCTTGAATGTTTTTCGCTTCTGCGACTAATTCCGCATGGGCTTTTTCTTCAGATTTTTGCTTACCACGAAGCTCCCCAATCGCTTGGGCGTTAGCTTCTTTGGCTAAATTCTTTTTGATCAAAAAGTTTTGAGCATAACCTGTTGGGACTTCTTTAATTTCCCCTTTTTTTCCTTTTCCTTTTACATCTGCTAAAAAGATAACTTTCATTCTTCTTCCTCCTTATCCTTTTGGACCTCTTCTTGAATACAGTCAATCAATTGGGTACGAACTTGATCGATGGTTACATCTTCCAATTGAGAAGCCGCCGAATTAAAGTGGCCTCCGCCTCCCATTTGCTCCATAATTTTTTGCACGTTGACTTTGCTTCTGCTTCGAGCTGAAATGGAAATGCTTCCTTGTTCATTCAGAGCAATGACAAAGGTCGCCTCAATTTTAGACATGGCCAACATACTATCGGCTGCTTTACTAATGGTAACCGTTCCATAAGGAACATCTGCTGCGCCTGTTGCCACAATAATATGTGGGAAAACTAATTGACCATTTAGGATCAATTCATTAACTTCGCGGTACTCATCGAAGTTAATAGCTGAAATTTCCTGAATGAGGACACTATCACTACCTCGGCTTCGTAAATAACTAGCTACATCAAATGTACGGCTCGTTACGCGAACAGAGAAACTCTTGGTATCCAACATAATTCCAGCCATCAAAACACTGGCTTGAATCTTATTCAAGCGGTTCTTCTTAGAATTCTGGAACTGAAGCAATTCCGTAACCAACTCACTGGCACTACTTGCGCCACTTTCAATATAAGTGATCATGGCATTTTCAGGGAAATCTTCATCCCGTCTATGGTGGTCAATGACAATGACTTGGTGAAACTTCTCATACAAATCATTTGAAAGCGTGAGAGCTGTCTTCGAATGGTCTACCATAATCAAAAGGGATTGATCGGTTACCATCCGTAGAGCATCTGAAACCGTTACTAGTTTAGTCGCTCCATCTGATTGAATTTTTTCAACCGCTCGTTTGATATCCTGAGCCATAGACCTATCATCATAAACAGCATAAGAGCGTTCGTTGATATTGTTTGCAAATAATTGCATCCCAATCGATGCCCCCAAAGCATCCATGTCTAATTTTTTGTGGCCAACAACAAATACCTGATCAACCGATTTAAATTTTTCAGAAATAGCTGTCATCATCGCACGAGTACGTGTACGGGTGCGCTTGATAGAAGAAGCTGTCCCCCCTCCAAAGAAAATAGGATCCTTACCTTCTTCTTTTTCTTTTACAACCGCTTGGTCACCCCCTCGAACCTCAGCTAAGTTTAGATTCGATAAAGCAACTCTACCAATTTCATCATGATTGCCATCTCCGTATGAGAATCCCATACTTACCGTAATGGGTAATTCACGATTTTTCGCTTCCTCACGGAATTGGTCAATAATAGAAAATTTGGATTCGATTAATTGTTCAAGAACGGTATAGTCGGTAAAAAGATAAAAGCGATCCATCCCGACTCTTCGGTAAAACATATGGTATTTTTCCGAAAATTCTTCAACAAAGTTTGCAATAAAACCATTGATACTACTGATATCTGAATCAGACACAACATCTTCTAAATCATCATAGTTGTCTACGGACATAATCCCGATGACCGGCCTAGTCGTTACAAGACCGACGTTGGCCTCATACTCACTAGACGCATCAAAAAAATAAACGACACTGGCCTGGGAATCTAGATAAACAGAATATTTCTTATCTCCAATGGTTGCATAATGGCCTTTCCCTTCAAAAGGAATCGCCAACACTTGTTGCAGGTATTCCACATCGAATTGCCCATCCTCAGTAGAGAAAATCAACTCCGCATAAGGATTGAACCACTCAACTTCATTGGTTTCACCGTTTACCTTGATTACACCAACTGGCATTTTATCCAGTAGCGAGGCCAACCCATTTTCAGCCTGATGATTGACATATTGAATTTGTTCTAGCTCATCCAATTCTACTTGCTTTAATTGATGAAGAAAGAGATAGATGACACCGGAAAGAATCAACAGAATCACAAATAAATTTGCAATTGTACCACCCAATAATCTGGAACTAATGGCTAATACAATAAATGCTAACAAACCTACCATACAATAATGGATAGGCGTCATACGAAATTTTTTCATCATAAACCTCTGTTGGGTCATTATACCATAAAACATAAGAAAAAGCGAGGCCCGTCAAGCCTTTCCACCAAAGAAAAAGCTGACAGCGATCAAGGTCCGGTCGCTCATTTGTCAAACGGTGTAAAGCATATTTACACTATTGTAAATATACAGTAAAACGAGAAAAGAAGTAGCTATTTGGCTACTTCTTCCACATATTTACATCCTAATAAGTTAGGATTCTTTTTCTTGATTCTTAGAAATACTCCGACTCTTGCCTTCAAGATACACCATCAAGATAGAAATGTCAGCTGGGTTGACACCTGAAATCCGGCTAGCTTGACCAATCGTTTCTGGATTAATCAATTTGAATTTTTGACGAGCTTCTGTTGCGATGGAGTCAATGTCGTCCCAATCAATATTGGCTGGAATTCGTTTTTCTTCCATTCGCTTCATTTTTTCAACCTGATCTAAAGCTTTCGAGATATAACCCTCGTACTTAATTTCAGTTTCGATCAGCTCGATAATCTTATCATCTAGTTCTTCAGCTGCTGGTCCGATAAAGTTAACAACATCTTGATAAGATACTTCTGGTCGTCTCAAGAATTCTTTGGCTGTGACAGCATCTGTCAATGGTTTAAAACCTAGCGCTGCCACCTTTTCGTTCGTTTCCTTTACAGGTTTTAGCTTGATACTGTCAAGGCGCTTCATTTCATTTTCAAACTGATACTTCTTGGTTTCAAAACGTGCCCAACGTTCGTCATCCACTAGACCAACCTCGCGACCGATTTCTGTTAAGCGCATATCTGCATTATCATGACGAAGAATCAAACGATATTCAGCACGACTAGTCAGAAGACGATAGGGCTCAACTGTCCCTTTAGTCACCAAGTCATCAATCATGACTCCGATATAGCCATCACTTCGTTTCAAGATGAGCTCTGGTTTTCCTTGAATTTTTAGCGCAGCATTAATCCCTGCCACAATCCCTTGGCCAGCAGCTTCCTCATAGCCAGATGTTCCATTAGTTTGGCCTGCTGTAAAGAGACCTGAGATTTTCTTGGTTTCTAAAGTTGCCCGCAACTGATGTGGAAGAACCATATCATACTCAATCGCATAACCCGTTCTCATCATTTCAGCATTTTCCAATCCCTTGATTGAATGAACCAGTTCTCTTTGCACATCCTCTGGTAAACTGGTTGACAGGCCTTGGACATAGACTTCTTCTGTATTGCGTCCTTCTGGTTCCAGGAATAGCTGGTGGCGTTCCTTATCCGCAAAGCGAACAATCTTATCTTCAATAGATGGACAATAGCGAGGTCCAACTCCCTTTACAACACCTGTAAACATTGGAGCTCGGTGTAAATTGCTGTTGATGATTTCGTGGCTTTGACTATTGGTATAGGTTAACCAACAAGGGATTTGATCCTTTAAATAATCCTCGTCACGCGAATTGTAAGAAAAGTGATTTGGATTCTCATCACCTGGTTGAATTTCCGTTTCTTCATAATTGATTGACGATGCCTTTACACGCGGTGGCGTACCCGTTTTGAACCGTCCAATTTCTAGTCCTAGATTTTTGAGATTGTCAGCCAAATTGATAGAAGCAAGGCTATGGTTAGGGCCTGATGAATACTTGAGATCCCCAATGATGATTTCTCCACGTAAAGCTGTTCCAGTCGTGACAATAACAGCCTTGGCCCCATATTCTTGGTGGGTCGCTGTTCGAACACCAATAACCTTCCCATCTTCTACCAAAATTTCATCAATCATGGTTTGGCGAAGGGTCAAGTTTTCTTGATTCTCAACGGTCTTGCGCATTTCCTTAGAATAGAGCTCTTTATCTGCTTGAGCACGAAGCGCACGAACTGCTGGGCCCTTTCCTGTATTCAACATTTTCATCTGAATATAGGATTTGTCAATATTCTTGGCCATCTCTCCACCGAGAGCATCTACCTCACGGACCACAATCCCTTTTGCAGAACCACCAATCGAAGGATTACATGGCAAAAACGCCAACATTTCGATATTGATGGTT
>NZ_JBYQGU010000008.1:0-93362 GCF_058200455.1 Streptococcus sp. SCPM-O-B-15294 (M123)
AATTGATATCATTGTTTTCACGGATCATCTGAATATCTTCAGAATTCAACAAATCATCGATGAGAGAACTCATCAATACCGTTTTCCCTGCACCAGCATCACCCTTTACTAAAATTAGAACTCCTGTTTCATTTTTACTGATGACGGATGTAATTTTGAGCAATATTTCATTTTTGGCCTTTACTTGTTCATCCGTTAACTTGTGAAATGGAGAGGATTTAAATATCGCTGAATTTCGAATAAAGCTTTCAGCTGGGAATAAATAGTGGTTTTTTCTATTTAGGGTTCTCCAAATCTTTGAAAAAATCTCGTCCAATTCCTCAGAAGTATAGTATTGATTTTGAGGATTCCCTCTTCTATTCTGAACACGTTCAACCTGTTCAACACTTGAAAGATAGAGCATTAATCTATTCTCAATATCCAATGTCAATGATTTATTAAAATGGTTATGCCCAATGACAAACATTTTAGAAGTTTTAGATTGTTCAAATTGTCGCCAATCTTCTCGGTTCTTCTTTATATCATCTGATAAGTGTTGATTTGTTCTTCGAATAATATCTGTTGTTTCTCCAACATACACACTATACTTATTTTTATTCTCATCATTTACGATATATACAGTTGGATAATCAAAAATAAGCTTAGAATGTTTTGGGGCAATCGTTTCTTTTAATTGGTCAAACGTTCGACTTGAATAGTCGATTTCTATAACTACGGGTGATTGAATGTTGCTCATTTTTTCTCCAAGTCCGTATATTTTTTATTGCTACCTTTGCTTAATTCTACAGGGTATTTTTTTGAGTTTATATCAATTTTCTCTTTTATAATTTCTTCTACATCCAGATTCAAATTATCGGCAAGCATTAAGGCATACATAAAAACATCCGCAAGTTCTTCTTTGATTTCTTGTAACGACTTTTCAACTACTTCCTCTGACTGTTTCCACTGAAATAGTTCCAATAATTCACTTGCTTCTAGTGAAATCGAAATAGCTAAATCTTTTTCGTTATGAAACTTTCTCCAGTCACGTTCATCTCTAAATTGATTAATTAAATCGATTAATTCTTTCATCCGTCTATCCTTTTCCTGTACATAATCTCCTATTATTATAGCATGTTTGGGAAAGAAATTAACGCTTTCAAAGCATTTTGTTGGGAATTGGCGCAAAAAAACGAACCTGGTCTGGTCCGTTTTTTCTTAATCTAATTGAATCCCTTTTTCTGCTAGATTGTCTAGGCATTCTTGGAGGTAAGTAGCCTGATGCTCGGGATAGATGGGTGTACTCAAGGCTTCTTCTCCCAGTTCTGGGTAGGCTGGGCAGGTCTTGCCTCGGTAGGTCGACTCCCACCACTCTGGGCTGACCTTGTAGCCACGATCGGTCATCTCCTCCATGATGAGGCGGTGATAGGCATAGAGGCGATAGGGCGAGTAGTCAAAGACATAGTTGACCGTCGCGTGCTTCTTGCCCCAGCCGTTGCCTCGAAGGGCGCAGCATTCCCGATGTTGGCCGAGGAGCTGGGGACGAGGGAGTTTGCGAATCAAGTCTTGGTGCCACAGTCTCATCTATTGACCTCCTAGTAGTGTCGAGTCTTGCAAGTAGCGATTCGGGTAGCGCTCTAGGAGCCTTTGGATTGCCTTGATGAGATCCTCTTGACTAGCTTGCCCATGCTGGTATTTCTCGAGTAGCAGCATGAAATCCGCCTTTTCCTCAGCAGTCGTCTGCTTTTTGAAATAGCCCCAGATATGCTGGAAGGCATTGGAGACCTGGCCACGATTTTCCGGCAAGGCCAGCGCTTGCTGGATCAAGCCTTCGACGTGGCTGACCTCCACCTGGTCTTGCTTGAGGTATTCCCGGATCTCCTTGTAAATGTTGCTGGAATGACTCAGCACCAGGTATTTATTTTTCGCCCATAGGACTTGGCAGTGATGTTTTTGATCCACTCGTGTCTCCTTTTGATCTTCTCTATGAATAGTCCTCCCATTATACCATGGAAATGAGTTAAGTCATAAAAAAAGCGGACCTATTCAGCCCGTTTTTTCTTTCCGCTTTATCTATCAAAGGGAGGCTTTTAACTGTTCTAGACTGAGATTAGAAAATAAAGAGCGAAGGAGCTCAAATCGAATTGAACACGGGCTGCGGATTGTGTCAAAAGCGAAAAATACATTATTACTATATCCAAGACAGAGTAGCTGATTGAATTCTTCTCTCGCCTTTTAGCTTGAAAGAATCCTAATCAGCCTTGTGGGGGCAGGACAACGAAGCAATCCCATACAACAGTGCTTCTGTCCTGCTCCCTATTTTGACTTTATCCGCAGGCGCCCTTTGTATCTTGATTTAGTCATGGTACTTCTTCGAAGTTCGCTGACGTCCGATCTCACCTAAGGAAAGTTTCAAAGACAACGTTATACATAAGTAAAAAGCCTGAGCCAACGCTCAGACCTTTTCGTACTAATCAATTTCAAGACCACCGGTGTAGAGGCGGTAATAAGTCCCGCGTTCTGCCATCAAGGAAGCGTGGTTACCTCGCTCGATGATGCGTCCTTTGTCCATGACCATGATCACATCCGAGTTGACGATGGTTGAGAGACGGTGGGCGATGACAAAGACAGTCCTTCCTGCCATCAGGCGATCCATCCCCTCTTGGACCATCTTCTCTGTCCGTGAGTCGATTGAGGAAGTTGCTTCATCAAGGATCAAGACCGGCGCATTGGCCAAGGCTGCACGCGCGATAGCGATCAGCTGACGTTGACCGTTAGAGAGACCAGCTCCATCATCGTTCAAGACAGTATCGTAGCCTTGGTCCAGATGTTTGACGAAGGAATCCACATTGGCAATGCGGGCTGCTTCCAGGATTTCCTCCCGGGTCGCATCTGATCGACCATAGGCGATATTTTCTGCGATAGTTCCAGTAAAGAGGTGGGTATCCTGCAAGACGATCCCTAGCGAACGACGGAGCGAATCCTTCTCAATCAGCTTCACATCGATCCCATCATAGGTGATAGATCCTGATTGGATATCGTAGAAACGATTGATCAAGTTGGTAATGGTAGTCTTCCCTGCTCCTGTCGCACCGACGAAGGCCACCTTCTGCCCCTTGTCTGCGTAGAGGTTGATATCGTAAAGGATTTGGTTCTTCTCATTGTAGGAGAAGTCTACATTTGTAAAGACGACATTTCCGACCAGTTTGACCAGTTCGTAGTCGCCATTTTCCCGAGGGTGTTTCCAAGCCCAGAGATTGGTCTTCTTATCAGTGATGACCATGCGACCATCGACCTCTTCATAGTTGACCAAGGTGACTTTCCCTTCATCCACTTCGACTTCTTCATCCAAGAGATCAAAGATCCGATCTCCCCCAGCAAGAGCCATGAGGACAAAATTCAACTGTTGCGATACTTGGGTGATAGGTCCGTTGAAGGAACGGTTGAGCTGGAGGAAGGCCATGAGTCCACCAATGGTGAGGCCACTGATACCATTCAAGGCAAAGATCCCTCCGACCAGTGAGGTCAAGACGAAGGAGACATTTCCCAGGTTCCCCAATATAGGCATCAAGACATTGGCATAGCGGTTGGCTTGGTAGGAAGATTCAAAGAGCTGGTCATTGATCCGCTCAAAGGCTTCAATACTTTCTTTTTCATGAACAAAGGCCTTGACCACCTTTTGACCAGACATCATCTCTTCGATAAAGCCGTTTTCAATCCCTAAGTTCTTTTGCTGATCGGCGAAATAGCGACCAGATTTGCCAGAGATATCTTTGATGACATAGGCCATGACTCCGACCATCAAAAGAACGAGAAGGAAAAGAAGAGGGCTGATCATGATCATGCTGACTGCTACCCCGACAATGGTGATAGCAGATTGCAAGAGCTGCGGGATAGACTGCTCGATCGCTTGGCGAAGAGCATCGATGTCATTGGTGTAGATAGACATAATATCCCCGTGTTGGTGGGTATCGAAGTACTTGACAGGGAGCTTTTGCATGCGGGCAAAGAGCTGGTTCCGTAGCGAGCGCAGCGTATCCTGAGAGACTGTCGCCATAATGAGGGAGAAACCATAGTTGGCCAGAACTCCCAAGATACCGACTACTGCCAGCGTCATCAAGAAGCTGAGGAGAGGCCCAAAATCCTTGCTTCCACTATCCAACATGGGTTGGATGTATTGGTCCACCAAGGCCCTAATAGAGGAGGTAATATAGACCGTAGAGAGGGAGGCTGCCACAATGAGGACAGCCACTAAGAGAAGGACGAATTTATACTGTTTCCACATATAGTCTAGCAAGCGTACCAGAGAGCCCCAGCCAGCTTTTTTCTTATTCTTCATCTGCTTGTCCTCCTTTCCCTTGGGTTTGCATATCATAAACTTCACGGTAGATGGCATTGGTCTCGAGCAGTTCTTGGTGAGTACCGATGGCATCAATCTTCCCATCATTCATGACCACGATCCGGTCTGCATCTTGGATAGAAGAGATCCGTTGGCCAATAATGATCTTGGTCGTGTCCTTGAGACTAGATGCCAGTCCTTGACGGATCAGGCTATCCGTCTTGGTATCCACAGCTGAGGTCGAATCATCCAAGATCAAAATCTTTGGATTCATTAAGAGAGCGCGGGCGATACAGAGACGTTGGCGCTGACCACCTGAGACATTGGCTCCACCACGTTCGATCATGGTATCATAGCCATCCTTAAAGTTTTGGATAAATTCATCTGCCTGAGCGATCTTACAAGCTTCCACGATTTCTTCATCCGTTGCGTCCTTATTACCCCAGCGCATATTTTCCTTGATGGTACCAGAGAAGAGGACATTGGTCTGAAGCACCATAGCAACTTGCTTGCGCAAATGGTCTAGATCATAGTTTCGCACATCCTGACCAGATACCTTGACACTACCAGACTCTACATCATAGAGACGAGGGATGAGCTGGACCAGACTAGACTTACCAGAACCAGTCCCCCCAAGGATTCCGATGACTTCACCCGAGCGAATGCTAAGGTTGATATCGGACAAGACATGAGCCTTGTCGCCATTTTCGTCTGTGTAGGCAAAGTCCACATGGTCGAAGGTGATAGATCCATCTGCTACTTCTGTCAGACCATTCTCAGGAGAGACGATGGTTGACTCTGTCCCAAGCACTTCATTGATCCGCTCCACAGATGCCATAGAGATCGAGAGCATGACGAAGATCATCATAAACATCATGAGAGACATGAGGATGGTCATGACGTAGGCAAACATAGAGGTCAGCTCACCTGTCGTAAAGCTGCCAGCCACGATGAGTTGCGCCCCGATCCAAGAGATCAAGATAAAGGATGCATACAAGGACAGCATCATAGCTGGACTACTCAAGATCACGATGCGAATGGCCTTCATGAACATGTTGTAAATCAAACGAGAAGCCTTCTTAAACTTAACCGTCTCTTCTTCTTCCTTGACATAAGACTTGACCACACGCATGTTGGTAATATTTTCCTGGATGCTGTTGTTCAAGTTATCATAGGCTTCAAAGACCTTGGTAAAGAGTGGATAGACAATCTTCGTAATCACCCCCAAGACCAGCCCCAAAAAGAGAGTAATCCCGACAAAGATCATAGCCATCTGCGGATTGATCAAATAGCTAGCAACAATAGCAAAAATCAAGTTGAGCGGCGCCCGGACACAGATCCGGATGACCATCTGATAGGAGTTCTGCACATTGGTCACGTCCGTCATCATGCGGGTTACTAGACCACCTGAGGAGAAGCTATCGATGTTTTCAAAGGAGAAGGTTTGGATCTTTTTGAAGATCGCCTTCCGTAGATTCTTAGCAAATCCGGCTGATGCAAAAGCTCCGTAGCGGGCCGACTGCATCCCACAGAAAAGAGAGAGAAAGGCGAAGACCAACATGAGGAGACCATAAGTGAGAACAGTGGTCATATCCCCCTTCTGAACCCCTTTGTCCAGAAGCGTCGCCATGATAAAGGGAATAGAAATCTCAAACATGACCTCAAACACCATATAGAGTGAGGCTAGAATTGAGGGTTTCTTGTATTCCTTGATTTCAGCAATCAATGACTGAAGCATAGATACCTCCTAAAATACTAGTTAGTACAGTTTTCGTTAGCATGATGTCCATTCCCAACAAAGAAAAAATCATTTGAAGAGATCGGCCATCTCTGCATGCGAAAGCTATAGAAAGAGAAAGCGCCCTGACAGCGTGACTGTAGGGACGACTTTCGTTATTTGTAATAGTTATTATAGCTTAACAATGGATAAAAATCAAACTTTTAGTCAGTCCTTACCAAATAGACTGACATTCTTCTGGAGACAAGTTCCTACTCTTCACTGGTACTGAGAGACACCAAGCTCAGGAAGCGATCAAAGTAGGTCTTATTCTTCTTCAAGTTTTTCTTCAGGCTTTGCGCCTCTGTCAATTCATCCGTGATGATCCCATCAATGGGCCGTTGAAGGTAGGCCGTTAACTTTTGCTCATCATTGATGGTCCAGACATAGAGCTCTTTTTTCATCTCATGGGCCTGGGTTACCAAATCCTCCTGATAAGAAAAGTCTTCAATCGCAAAGAAATCAACTGAGGTGTTTTTAAATTGTCCAAACTGAATCGGAATGACATAGCCGGTCTTAATCTCCGGAGCTTTCTTCTCCACCTTTTCCATCACCGACAGATCCAAGGACATGGTTGGATAGTCCTTTTCAACTCCCAACTCCTTCATCTTTTGGACGAAGAGGTCCACGTAATTTTCTGGTTCTGCACCATGAGGTTTGAGCTCGACCAAGAGGGGCATCTTCAGCTCCTTGGCCCGGGTGACAAACTCCTCAAAGGAGGGGATATGACTGGTATGACCATCCTGTTGGATCTTCAATCCCTGCACCTCAGCCAGGGTCATATCTTTGACATCCTTGTCCACTCCAGCCAAGCGTTTGAGATTGTAATCATGCATGATGACGAATTGATGGTCCTTGGTCAAGAGGATATCCATCTCGACATAGGAAGCCTTCTCCTTGGCAGCTGCCTCGAGTGCTTCGAGGGAATTTTCTACACCCTTGGCCACATAGCCACGATGGGCTACGATTTTTACCTGGTCATTGACCTCTAAGGTCGCTAAGTCAAATGCTGCCATCCCTGACTGAGCCAGGAGGAAAAGAAAGGTCAGGACAAAGAGCCCCTTCATCTTGCGTGAACCTCGAGTCTTGATGACCGAGCGACTCGGAGCCTCCCAGCCATTGTCTAGGATGATTCCCAAGGTTCCCAGTTTTGACATGACAGAAAAGAGGAAAATGTAGAGGCGAATTAAGACCAGAAAGATGGTCTGCACCCAGATATGCTGGCCCGTTTTGTCCAGCTGACTAGACGCAAAGACCAGGCCAAGGATCAAGAGAATGCCCGTTACAGAGAGGATAAACTCAAAGGAGAAGATTCGCAGGATAAGGCGAATCCCACCTTTTTTAGTCATCTCCCAGCTCTTACGCATGGCAGCCCCAAAAGGCAACTCTTCAATCACGATATTGGGTACCGTATAGATGAGACGCAGATTGAGATAGATCAAAAGTAGTTGGACTATGAAGAGACCGATAGCCCCAGCGGTCGTCTTGGAAAACTCCCCTGTGATAAAGTTCGGAATATAGAGACCGTCCGTCAGAGTGGAACCAATGAAGAGCCCCGCTACAGGCAGAGTCAGAACCATATAAAAAAGAAAATGCAACAGATTCCAACCGCTAAAATCCTTTAAGCGACCAAAAGACTGGCGAAAGACCTTTTTAAAAGACAGGTGCTGATCCGTACGAGACAGATAGATCAGGGCGATCATGGTCCGCATCTCCAGCATAAAGAGAAAGGCGAAGACGATGGCAAAGAGGATCAAAGCCACTAGACTCAATGGATTGGTCAAGGTCGTGAGGATATTGTTCTTGTCAATGTTGGACGCACCCGATAAGAGGAGGGCCAGTTGAAAGACCCAACTCAAGGCCGCAGCCCCAATACCAACCACAAACTGCAAGAGGATCCCCACAGAGATAAAGGACCATTTGTTGCGCCAGATTAAGTAAAAGGCCCCCTTCAGGTCCTGCCAGTAGCTCCGTTTCATGATGTCTCTCTTTCATTTCTTTTATTCCCCTAGAATAGCGGAAAAGCCTCTCCCTGTCAATGATTCTACAAGAAAAAGGCTGGGACAAAAGTCCTAGCCTCTCAATTATTTTTTGATTGTCGAGCAAGACGCAGTGGTTGAGTGGGCTCTACTACGCTGATTTCATCAGCTTTTACAGCCCTACTCAACTGTGCTAGGTGGGACGACGAAATCGAATTCTAACGAATTACCGATTTCTGTCCCACTCTCTTTTCTATTTATTCAGCTAAGAGCACTTCTTTAATCGTTTGTTTTTGGAGTTTTCTGTTGGATAGATAAAAGAGGCTTTCGTAAACTACTGCAAAACCGAGCAAGGTCCAAAAGCACACATTCCCATCAAAGTGATGCTCAATCTTTTCAGGAACCGTATCTTTGATCACACCGATCAAGATTTCCATGATGCCATATTGATAAGCTGTCCCAAGAACAAATCCTAAATAAGCCCAAAAACGATAGGGAGCGAGAATATGACTTTGGCATTCACGATTGGTGTAGCCAAAAGCCTTCATAAGAGCCAAGGTTTCGCGGCTTTCTGAGACCACAATCCCCAATGACAAAAAGAGAATCGAGAAAGAAAGGATCAAGCCAATCATAATCATCATGGTTTGGATGATGTCATCTGTATAATCTCTTAAGCCAAAGGACAATTGAACCATGGCCGCAAAACACATGGAGCCAAAGACCACAAAAAACAAGATCGATTTTCTCCCCCAAATCAGAGATGAGGACAGCTCTTTTAGGAAGTCTTTGTCTTTCTTGGGAGCCTTCTTTCTCCTTTTGACCTTGATAGGACTTGGGGATTTTTTCAATAAGCGAAGTGCCGGCGTTTGGAGTTGTCTTCTAGCATAACCAATCGCGAGAAGCATAAAAAATGCTGTTGGAAGAATCACCAAAGCAAGCAAGAGCTGCCAGTGAAAATGAATGGTGATTTCTGGCAAAATCCCCTTCTCATTGCGGAAGTCATAAAAATGTCCCATCATGAGAAATGAAGCGAAATAGCCAATAAGCGCTCCAGCTCCAAAACTAAGTCCAAAGGCCCAAAATCGTTTAGCCAACTGACCATTGCTATAGCCCAAAGCCTTTAAAATCCCTAATTGTTCCTTGTGGTCATCGACAAATTGTTTGATATAAAAACACATGAGAAGGACCGACGTCAAAGACAAGACGACCCCACTGACCATGGCTACCATCCAGGAAAGCGAAACCTGGGCATCATAGTAGGTCTGCATCATGGGATTGGTTTTCGAAATCTCTAACTGTTCGATATCCAGGTAAAAATTCAAGAAGAGATTAGCCACAAAGACCGCACAAGCCCCAATGATACTGACGACAACTAATTTTCGAATATCTTTTACTGAAAACATGGCTTACCATCCAATCTCATAAGCAGTCTGAGGCTGATCATTGGTCACAACTTCGGTAATCTTGCCACTATTGACACGAATGATGGTTCTTGCCATATCCGCAATATTTTGGTTGTGCGTCACCATGATGAGGGTAAAGCCCAGTTTTTCCTTCAGTTTCCAGATATAGTCGAGAATCTTGCGCCCTGTTTCTTCATCCAGGGCTCCCGTCGGCTCATCTAAGAAGAGAATCTCTGGCCTTTTGGCCAAGGCCCGAGCAATGGAGACTCTCTGCTGTTCCCCACCAGACAATTCACTCGGATACTTGTCCAGCTTATCGCCAAGCCCCAAATCCTCGATGATCTGCAAAAAATCATGATTGTTTGCCAGGTCAGCTCCCATCTTTACATTTTGTCTAACCGTTAGATTCGGCAATAGATAATACTGCTGGAAAATAAAGGCAATCTTCTCCCGTCTAAAGGCTGTCAATTGAGCATCTGTGAGTTGTGATAAATCTTGTCCTTGAATGAGGATATGCCCTTCGTCTACCTTTTCTAAGCCTGATAACACATTTAAGAGAGTTGATTTCCCCGATCCAGAAGGGCCGAGGATAACCACATCATCCTGGTCTTGAATCTGCAAATCAATCTCCTTTAAAACCTTGGTTTGGCCGTAACTTTTGTGCACATTTTCTAGTTGAATCATTTCTTTCCTACCATTTCTTTGATGAGAGATTGACAAACCTCTGTCAGTAATCCAATCACTTCTTCCATGCCGAACTGGTAAATACCAGAAGCAACCATAGAGGCCATCCCGTGTGAGTAGATAAATAGATGCTGGTACAAGCGACTAGCCTCCTCTACAGTCAAAGGATAGTCTGCGACAATCGAATCCAGAACCAATTGGTAACTATGATCCTTCATGGGAAGAAAATCTTGAAAGCGACGAATCGGATCTTTGCTAGGATTTTGGAAAAGCAATTGAAAGAGTTGGGGTTCTTTTGAGGCGAAAAGGATATAAGCAACCCCGACAGATCGGAAAGGTTTCTCATCTTCTAAGGCCTTGCGAATATACTCCACCACGACCATCTCCGCAGCACCAATAACCTCTGCTTGTAACTCAGCCATATTAGCAAATTGCCCAAAAATGACTCTCGGTGTGGCTCCCAGTTTCTCCGCTAATGCTCGAGCAGTTAAACTAGCCATTCCCTCTTCTCTCACCAATTGTAAAGCTGTCCCAATGATAGCCTCTTTACTAAATTTAACCTTGGGTGGCATAAGACTCCTTTCGCGCAACATTCGTTGCGCAACACTTGTTGCATAAAGATTACCATAAAAAAGAAAGACTTGTCAAGAAAAAACTGAAAACCACAAAAAAACCAGACCACCGATAAGAGTGGAATCTGGTTTACTAACAAGATTCTAAGGCAAATCATTTCCCGCCGCCAAGTAGATTTGATACCATTCCTTGCGAGTTAGGGTGACTGTTGCTGCTTTTCCTGCTTCAAGGACATGCTGGGGCTTGGTCGTTCCGATGACGGACTGCATCTTACCCGGATAGCGGAGGACCCAGGCAAGGGCGATAGCTGTCGGTGTGACCTGGTATTTTTTCGCCAAATCATTGAGGACGTGATTGAGAGCCGCAAACTCTTCTTTACCGACAAAATTCCCCTTGAAATAGCCATGCTGGAGAACAGACCAGGCCTGAATCACCGTATCGGTTAAGCGGCAATACTCAAAGACACTGCCATCTCGCACGGCTGCTTTAGGCCCTTCCATGTTGACATGAAAACCAGCTTCAAAGCTCGGTGTAAAGGCAGCACTCAACTGCAACTGGTTGATCTTGAGAGGCTGTTGGACAGCCGTTTTGAGCAATTCCATCATCATAGGGTTTTGATTGGACACCCCAAAATGGCGGACCTTGCCCGCTTGCTCCAAGTGATCAAAAGCTGCCGCCACTTCTTCCGGCTCCATGAGGGCATCCGGTCGGTGAAGGAGGAGACTATCTAAGCGCTCGATCTGCAAACGCTCGAGAATGCCATTGATGGAGTCCAAAATATAGTCCTTGGAAAAATCAAAATAGGTAAAGCCGTCTTTGCGAATCCCACACTTGGACTGGATCCACATCTGGTCCCGAAGATCCGGACGACGCTTGAGAACCTTACCCAGCAGGATCTCACACTGGCCATCGCCATAGATATCCGCCAGATCAAAGGTGTTGATCCCAATCGACAAAGCTGCCTCCACCAAGGCCTCCACCTCATCTTCACTCATCTGACTGATCCTCATCATCCCAAGGACAATCGTGGACAGACGCTCATTTTCAGCAAACTCAATATAGTTCATGTCCGCCTCCTTTTCATTCTTCTTTCATTATAATGTAAAGAAGATCAAACAGCAATGATTTCACAAAGTAAAACACCTCCAGTATCCACTGAAGGTGTCTCTTTTAACGATAGCTCAAGGCTTTTTTAACAGTCTTGACTAAACCTAGGTCATCTGTTTGTAAGATAAGGCTTGAATAGATTTTTCCAATGATCATGGTGCCGAGGAGCGTGAAGGCCAAGGCAATTCCGAATGATCCCCATGATTCAAGTCCACTTGCATAGCCATTGATGGTACGGAATGGCATGAAGAAGGTTGAAATGAATGGAATGTATGATCCAATCTTCAACAGAAGGACATCACCTGCGCTACCTAAGGTAGTTACTCCAAAGAAGCTAAAGAACACTAACATCATCAGTGGCGAAATCGCTTTTCCTGTATCTTCTGGACGAGCAACTGTTGAACCTAGGAAAGCTGAAAGAACCACGTACATGAAGATTCCAAGAATGATCAAGAATAAGGTATTCAAGGAAATGGATTGTCCAATATGTTGGGTGATAGGAGAGTCTGGAGATAAGATATCTTTCACAAGAGGAATGGAGTCTCTAAAAATCCAAACGCCTCCCAATCCGACTGCATAGATACCAATATGAGTACAAATGACTCCGAAAAGACCAATCATGCGAGCATAGAAATAGTGAGTTGCGCGAATGCTTGAGAAGACCACTTCCATAATCTTGGTCCCTTTTTCACTGGCTACCTCTTGAGCAGTGATACCTGAATAAAACATCAGAATCATGTAGATAAGAAAACCGATTCCTCCAGCTACCACGGTCTGCACCATTTTCAGCCCTTCTTTCTTCTCATCAATTTTTTCAATCAATGAGACCTGTTGCGAAAGGGCTGCTAACTGCTCTTGGCTTAAATCCGCTTTAGAAACATTGAGCATTTGTTGGACCTGACTCAATTTAGCCATAAGGATTGCTTTGAAACCTGGCTTCATGGCATCCTCACTCTGGTAGCGAGCCTCTAGCTGGCCATCCTTTTCTTCAACTGTGAGGATTCCCTTGATTTCTTCCTCTTTCATGGCCTTTTTAGCTGCTGCTTCGTCCTTATAGTCAAAGGTCAAGCCATCGGTCCCTTTCAAGACTTCCTTGACAGGAGCTTGATCTGTAATCAAGGCGATGTTGCTTTTCGCAGATGTAGAAGATCCGACGAAATAGTTCACTCCAATCGTCAATCCGAAGAAGAGAAAGGGAGTAAGCACCATCAGTAAAAAGCTCCATGATTTCACTTGGCGTAAATAAGTTTCTTTGATAACAATCAGCATCTGTTTCATACTTCTACTCCTGATTCTAGTTTAAAGATTTCATCAATGGTTGGGGCTTGTTGGTCAAAGGTTGCTAGATAGCGACCCTTGGTCAACTGATCAAAGAGGTCCGGACCTGCTGTTTCATCATCCAATACCAACTTCCACAGGCCTTGCTTGGTCATGGTCACCTTGGTCACGTGAGGCAGCACTTCCAACTCCTCTTTACTGAAGTCATTGGATACGAAGAGACGAGTCTTCCCGAAGCTATTGCGAACTTCTTGTACGGGACCTGAAAGAATCACAGATCCATCACGAATCATAACCAACTCATCACAGAGTTCTTCCACATTGGTCATGACGTGGTCAGAGAAGATAATGGTGGCACCGCGTTCTTTTTCTTCAAAAATGACCTGCTTAAGCACTTCTGTATTGACAGGATCCAGTCCGCTAAAAGGCTCATCCAGGATGATCAATTTTGGCTCATGGATCATGGTAATGATCAATTGAACCTTTTGCTGATTCCCTTTTGAGAGGCTCTTGATCTTATCGGTTAATTTTCCTTTTACTTGGAGCTTTTCCATCCAGATTGGAAGTTTCTCCTTGACCTCAGCAGTTGACATTCCTTTGAGATTAGCAAGGTAACGGACTTGCTCATAGATGGTTAACTTAGGCATAAGGCTTCGCTCTTCTGGCAGGTAGCCAATTTCCTTATAGGTTTCTTGACTGATTGCTTGGCCATCCAATTGGATATCACCGCTGTAGTCAAGGAAGCGGAGGATACTATGAAAGATAGTGGTCTTCCCAGCTCCGTTCTTCCCGATCAAACCTAAGATGGATCCTTTTTTCGCAGTCAAGTCAATGCCGAACAAGACTTGCTTCTTGCCAAAACTCTTTTCTAAATTTCTAATTTCTAACATGAATGACTCCTTTACTCTTTATAATAACGTTTGGTAATCTTGTATTGAGAGACCAAGATATAGACATAAATTAGTGATACAACTACTAATGCTAACAAGATATCTGCCTGGAAAGCAATGCCAACTAAGAATATCGCCATTAAGGAAATCGGTAAGACATAATTGCTTAACTTGAAGACAATATCGTAATTCTCCTCGTAGCAAATTTGTTTCTCTGCCTCATCTATCATGCTCATTATTAGTTCACGGACTTCTGCCCCACTAGCATTGCGTGGGATTGCTTTTCCATAAATCTGTTTGAAGGTTTTTCGAAACTGATGTTCTAGCCCAAAAGTAAGAAGGAACAAAGCAAGAAAAATAAGCGGGATGGTGTATTTCCCAAAAGCACCTGTTAGTTTTTCTTCATAGACTAGTTTTTGGCAAGAGAAGAAAATCACTAATAGATAGGGAACAATCATGACGCCTTTGAACATCGTAGCCAAGTCATAGATTCTTCTCGTTTGGCTTTCATAACGGTAGGCTTCGTCTTCATCTTCTGTCTCCTCCATCATTTGATAAGACTGGCGAGACGACAATAGATAAGTAGACGCAATTCCGAAGATCACCAGATATAAAATGATTGACCCAATATAGAGCATATCTCGATCAAATAGCTTTTGGAATTCAATAGGATGGTCTGAACCAAAATAACCTGTCAAAAAACCAATGATTAATCCTGATAGGACCATGGCCATGTTTCTCCAAAAACGAAAACGGGCTGACCTTTCTTTTAACTTCTTTTTCACTTTTATTCCTCTCCCTCTACTAGACTAAAGACATTCTCCACCGGTTCCTTGAAAATCTGGGCGATGGTGATGGCAATAATAACCGAGGGGGTGTATTCCCCCCGCTCCAAGAGACTGATGGACTGGCGCGAGACTCCTGCTAGCTTGGCTAGCTCGGATTGGTTGAGGCCATCACGCGCCCTCAGCTCTTTCAGTCGATTTTTTAAGATCATGGCTTTCGCCCCCTTATAGTTGAATACCTTGAATATCTTCGATGCGGACTAATTTGGTTTCCCTCTGTTGTTTATGATTCACACGAGTCAGTTTGACCCAATCTTCGTCGATATCCAAAATTTCATACTCGAATCCAACACCACTCACTAAAACAGTGGCCGTTTGGCCTTTCAATTCTTCTAAAATTCTAGACATGTCTTGATTTCCTTTCACTTGTTTTTCTAATCGTCTAATGCGTTTGTTCAACCTTTTATTCTTCTTTTCTGAGCTCGCATAAACCATAATCAGAAAAGGGATAAAAAGAATCCATATGGCTCCCATAAGAAACCTCCCCTTCTTTCAACTAAAATCATTGTAACACTTCTTTTTCTTTTTGACAAGTGTATTTGTCAAAAAAATAAAAATATTTGTCAAAAATAGAAGGATGGTTGACATAGATATTTTGAGTACTTAAAGGAATTTCTTTATTTTTATAGGGTTTCAAGGCCTATAACTTGCAAATCCTGTAAGAAAAAAAACAGTTGAGAATTTCTCAACTGTTTCATGTTTTTACGATTTATCGCACTTCTGCGTCTACTTTTTCTTCGAGTGATGCTTGGATTTTTTCCATATAGCGAGCGACTTCTTCGTCGGTCAAGCTATCTTCTGGATTTTGGAAGGTCAAGCTGTATGCCATAGATTTCATTCCGATACCCAGTTTTTCACCTGAGAAAACGTCAAAGAGTTTGATGTCTGTCAAACGTTTCACGCCTGCAGCTTGGATGGCATCGACCACTTCTTGGTGAGTCACTTCTTCTTTGAGGAGAAGGGCGATATCACGGCTGACTGCTGGGAACTTCGTAATTTCCACAAATGGAGCAGCTGGTTGAAGGGCTGCTTCGATAGCTGAAAGGTTAAGCTCGGCTACATAAGTTTCTGGAATATCATAAGCCTTAGCCGTCACAGGGTGTACTTGACCGAGGAAACCAAGAACTTGATCCCCGAGTGAAATCAAGGCTGTACGTCCTGGATGGAGGCTAGCGATTTCAGAGGTTGCTGTATAAGTCACTTCAAGACCCAAGCGAGCAAAGAGGGCTTCCAAGATTCCCTTAGCATAGAAGAAATCAACTGGAACAGCTGGAGTCTGGAAGTCTTTTTCAGCAACTAAGCCAGTCAAAGCAAAGGCAAAGCTGTTGATTTCATTTGGCAAGTCTTCTTTTGGATTACCTGTTTGCTCGAAGACTTTTCCAATCTCATAAAGAGCCAAGTCTTTGTTCTTACGCGCTACGTTGTAGGCAACTGTATCAAGGATACCAGAAACCATATTTTGACGGAGAACTGAACGGTCCACAGTCATTGGCCACATAAGTTCTGTTAGGTTGCTTGGTGCAGTCGTAAATTCAACGGCTTTTTCAGGAGTTGTCAGAGCGTAGGTAATGATTTCAGTCAAGCCTGCCCCTTCAGCAATCGTCCGAACCTGACGACGCAATTTTTGAGTCGCAGTCAACTCACCTGCTGTCCCATCGTCTTTTGGAAGACTGGTTGGCAAGCGGTCATAACCATAGATACGTGCGATTTCTTCAAAAAGATCAGCTTCAATAGTGATGTCCCAACGGCGACGTGGAACACTCACAGTAAAGGAATCAGCATTTCCAGAAAGGCCAAAACCAAGGCGACGGAAGACATCTTCAATATCTGCGTAGGAAAGCTCTGTACCAAGGACACGGTTGACGTCAGCAAAAGTGGAAGATACTTCTACATCTGAAGTATCCAATTCACCTGCTGAAACGATGCCCTTACGCACGGTTGCACCTGCAAGCTCTGCTATCATGCTTGCTGCCGCATCAAGGGCTTCATTGACAGTTGCCACGTTGATGCCTTTTTCAAAACGAGAAGATGATTCAGAACGAAGGTTGAGACGACCGCTGGTCTTGCGGATAGATTTGCCATTGAAGACAGCGGCTTCAAGGACGACACGACTAGACTTTTCAGAAATTTCTGTAGCCTGACCACCCATAACACCGGCAAGGGCTACTGGCTTGTCAGCCACAGTAATGACTAGGTCATTCGTCTCCAACTCACGCTCTTCCCCGTCCAAGGTCACCAATTTTTCACCCGCACGCGCTTCACGGACACGGATCTCGTTTCCTTCAAAGGTATCCAAGTCAAAGGCATGCATAGGCTGACCAAAGTAGAGTAGGATATAGTTGGTCACGTCAACGACATTGTTGATCGGACGAATACCTTCATTCATGAGGAGGTTTTGCAACCATTGTGGACTTGGTGCGATGGTCACATTGTCCAAGATACGAGCAGCATAGTATGGCGCCTTGTCTGTGTCAATGCTGACAGAAAGAGCGTCTGCTGCAGCTTGGTCTGTTTCAGTCAAAGCAAAGTCTTTGAAATTGACTGCCTTGTCATAAATCGCTGCTACTTCGTGCGCTACCCCACGCATAGAAAGAGCGTCTGCACGGTTAGGCGTGATGGAAAGTTCGATGATTTCATCATCCAAGTCTAGGTAAGAGAATACTTCCTCACCTGGTACTGCATCATCCGGCAAGATTTGGATGCCATCTGCAAATTCCTTAGGTACAACGGAATCAGAAATGCCCAATTCACCAAGTGAACAGATCATCCCTAGTGACTCTAAGCCACGGATTTTCCCTTTTTTAATCTTGTAGTTATCCGCGATGCGAGCACCTGGAAGAGCCACCATAACCTTGATTCCTGCACGCACATTTGGTGCTCCACAGACGATTTGACGAGCTTCTTCTTCGCCCACATTGACTTGGCAAACATGAAGATGAGTTTCTGGCACATCTTCGCAAGACAAGACTTCTCCGACGACAATTTTTGAGAGGCCAGCAGCTGGTGATTCGACACCTTCTACTTCAATCCCTGTGGTTGACATTTTTTCAGCCAACTCTTGTGATGGCACATCAATGTCCACCAATTCTTTTAACCATTTATAACTAACTAACATATGTAAGATACCAAGGGCTAAGCAGAAATCTAGATATCTTTCCTAGATCTCCATCCACCCTCGTTTTGATCCTTTCATTTTGTGTTTTCCAGCTCGAGGCTAGCTTAGGAAGGTCTAATAACCTCCCCTTCTCTAGAATGGAAGCTTCCAATTCTGAGACTTCTTGTCCATTCTAGATCAATTTCTTTCTCAACAACCAGTCTGTATCCACGGTATCTCCGGTAACATACTGGTGTTCACTAAATCGTTCAAAACCAAAGCGATAGTAAAAATCTTGCGCCTTAAAGTTGCGTTCCCAGACACCTAGCCAGGCCCACTCAAAGCCCCGGCTCTTGGCTTGATCCAGCGCAAAGATAAACATTTCCTTGCCAAAACCAGCCCCATGAAATTCCTTTTTGACATAGATCCGTTGGATCTCAAAGGACTTGTCCATCTCTACTGGCTCCGTCTGTGCTTGCCCCCAATTGATCTTGAGAAAACCACAGATTTCTTGTTCTTCATTGAGGACAAAATAGATTTCAGATTCTGGATCTAGCAGATCCTTCTCGATTTGCTTCAAAGAGAGCACGGTAGAGAAGTACTCTTCCAAGTCTTCCTCAACAATATAGGGACCAAAGGTCTCCCGATAGGTTTCCACCTCTAGGTCACGTAAGGTCTGTAATTGATCGATTTTTACTCTAACTAACATGATTATTTAAACTGTTCTGAGAAGCGAACATCTCCTTGATAAAAGCCACGGATATCATTGATTCCATAACGAAGCATGGCTACACGCTCCTGACCAAGTCCAAAGGCGAATCCTGAATAGACTGTCGAATCAATGCCACTCATCTCGAGCACGCGTGGGTGAACCATACCGGCCCCCATGATTTCGATCCAACCTGTCTTCTTACATACATTACATCCCGCTCCACCACATTTGAAGCAAGATACATCGACCTCAACGGATGGCTCGGTGAATGGGAAGTAAGAAGGACGCAGACGGATTTGACGTTCTGCACCAAACATCTTTTGCACGATCAACTGAAGCGTTCCTTGAAGGTCCGCCATAGAAATGTTCTTCCCAACAACCAAGCCTTCGATCTGATGGAACTGGTGGCTGTGGGTCGCATCATCTGTATCCCGACGGAAAACACGGCCTGGAGAGATCATCTTCAAAGGTCCCTTGCTAAAGTCATGCGCATCCATTGCACGCGCCTGAACTGGTGATGTGTGGGTCCGAAGCAAGATTTCTTCTGTGATATAGAAGGTATCCTGCATATCACGAGCTGGGTGATCCTTTGGCAAGTTCATGCGTTCAAAGTTGTAGTAGTCTTTTTCGACTTCAAAGCCATCTACAACTTGGTAGCCCATCCCGATAAAGATATCTTCGATTTCTTCACTGGTTTGGGTCAAGACATGGCGATGACCAACTGCGACTGGACGTCCCGGAAGGGTCACATCGATACTCTCACTAGCTAATTTGGCTTGGACTTTCTTTTCTTCCAAGAGCTTAGCTGTTTCTTCAAAGGCAACCGTCAAAACATCACGGGCTTCATTAACGTGTTTCCCGATGACCGGACGCATCTTAGCAGAGACATCTTTCATCCCTTTGAGGATCTCGGTTAGAGAGCCTTTCTTCCCAAGGACAGAGACGCGTAGCTCTTGCATCTCTTTTTCATTTTCAGCAGAGATCTGCTTCAAGGCTGCCAGCGTTTCTTCTCGAAGCGCTTTTAGTTGTTCTTCAATCGTTGACATATTTCCTCCATCATGGTCCTCACTCAGACATAGAAAAAACCACGCGCCACACCCATATTCGGAGCGTTGACACGCGGTACCATCCGTCTTTTATCTGAAACTCAGACCTTAATTTCTAAATCCTTGCGCAAGTGAATTCACTCAGCTTTCATGCAAAGAGCTTTCAGTCACGGCTCTTCTCCCTGTTGCACTTCCCTTGAGGTACTAGTCTTGCAGATTTCTATTCAATTACTTTCTAGTTTATCAGATTTTTAGGTAAAAAACAAGTTAGATGAGACTAATTTCAATAGACAAAGGAACAAGACGCAGGGCATTATCTATTTGCCTTGTCTGTTTCATCTGCTTTCCTTTTCAATAGAAGAGTTGCTGCTTGGTTAAAACCATCACACCAGTTATACCATTTTGCTTCATACTCATCTTGAGGTAAGATATGATGTTTTAAATCCATAACAGAGGATATCTTTCTTTCCTCACAAGCTTGCGCATAGAGATGATAAATTTCATCACCACCATCTTTATCAAACTCAGCAGAAATCGTATCCCGACCTGCCAATAAAGCCTGATAAGCCCTGTGATGCCCGTCTGTAATCAAGAAGCAATTTCCAAACGCAAGAATACTAATTGGATCAACATTGATGATTTCCGCCGATTGATCAAGCATCTGGATATCATGTAACTTCTTTTCTGATAAATATAGTTGGGTCGGATGAAGATCTGTTATTTTGATTTTCAATTCTTTCTCCTCTACCAAGAGTAAAATAAGCTGGTCCTGGGCACTGGTGAACATTTTTAAAGGTCAGGATTTAAAGACCTGCCAAAGCCAAATTCCTCTGCCGTTCTTGTTATTCAATTTGTTTTTATTCGATGACTTGTCCAGCTTCTTTCAAGACAGATTCTGGAATGGTAATGCCTAATTCTTCTGCCACTTTTTTGTTGATGACAGATTTACCATCTGTAAAGATTTCGACTGGTGTATCCGCTGGTTTTTGACCTTTCAAGATTTTCGCAGCCATTTTACCAGTTGCCACTCCAAGATCGTGTTGGTCGACAACGACTGAACCTAAACCACCAGCTTCGACCATGGCTGTCGCACTTGGGAAGATTGGTTTTTTAGCTGTTTTGTTTGCTTCGACTACCGTTGAGAAGGCTGAAGCGATGGTGTTGTCGATTGGAACCCAGATGGCATCTACTTTACCAGTCATGACAGAAACCGTTGAAGCAATTTCATTTGTAGAAGGGACTGAATAAGGAACTACTTTGTAGCCTGCTTTTTCAGCCAATTTTGTAAATTCTTCTACTTGCGTTTTAGAATTATCTTCACTGGTTGAGTAAAGGACACCGATTGTTTTCACGTTTGGAGTCAACTCTTTGATCAACTTCAACTGTTGTTCCGTTGGGTTGTGGTCAGATACTCCTGTGATATTGCCACCTGGTTTTTTCAAATCTTTGACCAAGTTAGCGCCGACTGGGTCTGTGATAGCACCCATGATGATTGGTTTGTCCTTGGTTGCACTAGCTAAACCTTGCGCGGATGGGGTTGCGATTCCGATCAAGACATCGTTGTTGTTTTGAACCAATTGTTTACTCATGGTAGCAACCTTGTTTTGGTCCCCTTCTGCATTGAGGAATTCGATCTCAATCTTGTCCTTGTCATAGCCTTCTTCAGCCAAGCCATCTTGAATCCCCTTGTAGATTTCGTCTAGCGATGGGTGGCTGACCAACTGTAAGACACCGACTTTTACCTTTTTAGTTCCATCTGCTTTATTGGCATCATTTTTATTGTTTAACATTGGATAGACTACTGCTACTAAAATAATAGCTAGCAAAGCACCGATCATTCCCAATACACGTTTGTTTTTCATATTTTTCACCTCAATTATTTATTTTTTTCGTTTTTTCGCATCTTTGTTAAAGACTGAGTCGCCATCGTTTCTTCATCTTCTTTTCTCCCTTCTTTTTGAAACAAAAAACACGCCCACACATAGCTATAGCTATGTGAGGACGTGTCATCGCGGTGCCACCTCACTTATGGGAAAATGGATAAACTCCTCCCACATCTCTGTCTTGTCTAGCAACAAGTTGCACGATAAGGTGTGCCGACCGAATTTTTATTGTTTCAAATTCATCTCATCATTAGTCCAATTTCATAAATGTCCACTACCCACTTTCACCAACCGTGAGCTCTCTACTAAATTTTCATTTACTACTTTTCTAATTGAATCCATTGTAAATGTTTCTGTAAGCCTTGTCAATACTTTTTTATGTTTTTTTGAAAACGTTCGGCATTTCCTGAAATTCTTTTCCTAGTGAGGTTGTTTTTGCAAAATGTTTGTCCTTCTTCTTCCTAGGTTTTCAGGCACTTTTTTGATATAATTTACTAGAACTAGTCTAGAATGTTGAGGAAACCCATGTCTTTTGATGGATTTTTTTTACACCATATGGTGGATGAATTACAAAGCGAACTCTTAAATGGTCGCATCCAAAAAATTAACCAACCCTTTGAACAAGAGTTAGTTTTACAAATTCGTAGCAACCGCAAGAATCAAAAACTCTTGCTTTCTTCTCACTCTGTTTTTGGACGGATCCAACGGACCCAGACCAACTTCGAGAATCCTGCCTTCCCCAATACCTTTATCATGGTCATGCGCAAGTATCTCCAAGGAGCAGTCATTGAGCAGATCCAGCAAGTGGAGAATGACCGCATTTTAGAAATCGCCGTCTCTAATAAAAATGAAATTGGAGATGATATCTCTGTGACTTTGATTATTGAAATCATGGGCAAGCACAGCAATATCATTCTTCTGGACAAGGCGACAGGAAAAATTATCGAAGCAATCAAACATGTTGGCTTCTCTCAAAATAGCTACCGGACCATTTTGCCAGGCTCGACCTATCTAGCTCCTCCAAAAACCGATGCGGTCAACCCTTTTACAATCAAGGACGAAGCATTATTCGCCTTTCTCCATCGGGAAGAGTTGACACCTAAAAACCTTCAAACTCATTTCCAGGGTCTTGGTCGAGATACTGCTCAAGAATTGGCCAGTCGATTAGAAACTGGAGAAAAACTAAAAACCTTCCGAGCATTCTTTGAAGCTCCAACAGATCCTCGTCTAACGAAAAAATCCTTTGCTGCTCTCGCTTTTGCTGATAGCCAGGAGGAAACCTTTGAGACCTTATCGGATCTCCTCGACCACTATTACTTAGACAAGGCCGAGCGCGACCGGGTCCAACAACAAGCTGGAGAACTCATTCGCAAGGTAGACAATGAACTAGAAAAAAACCGGAAAAAGTTGGCCAAACAGGAAGCCGAACTGGCAGCGACAGAAAATGCCGAAGACTTCCGGCAAAAAGGGGAGCTTCTCACTACCTTCCTCCATCAAGTCCCAAATGATCAAGATCAGGTCACCTTGGACAATTACTATACCAATCAACCTATAACCATTGCCTTGGATAAGGCCTTGACCCCCAGTCAAAATGCGCAACGCTACTTCAAACGTTACCAGAAGCTAAAAGAAGCTGTTAAACATTTGACCTCCCTCATCCAGGAAACCAAGGAAACCATCTCCTACCTGGAAACAGTCGAAACCGCTCTGGCCCAAGCGAGCCTTTCTGAAGTCGCTGAGATCAGAGAAGAGCTGATCCAAACAGGCTTTATCAAACGACGCAACCGAGAAAAGATCCACAAACGGAAAAAACCAGAGAAATATTTAGCATCAGACGGCAAAACCATTATCCTGGTCGGCCGGAACAATCTTCAAAACGAAGAATTGACCTTCAAGATGGCTAAGAAAGATGAACTCTGGTTCCACGCCAAGGATATTCCGGGTAGTCATGTAGTCATTACTGGAAACCTCAATCCTTCAGATGAGGTCAAGACAGATGCAGCTGAGCTAGCGGCTTATTTCTCTAAGGGACGCCTCTCCAATCTGGTCCAAGTCGACATGATTGAAATCAAGAAACTCAACAAACCGACCGGAGGAAAACCTGGCTTTGTAACCTATACTGGTCAGAAAACCCTACGGGTCACCCCTGAAGAAGAAAAAATTAAATCCATGCGTATTAATGAGTAATAAAAAGGAGAGTGGGACAGAAATCGGTCATTCGTTAGAATTCGATTTCGGCGTCCCACCTCCGCACAGTTGAGTAGGGCTGTAAAAACTGATGAAATCAGCGTAGTAGAGCCCACTCAACCACTGCGTCTTGCTCGATAATCCAAAGACAATTGAGAGGCTAGGACTTTTGTCCCAGCCTCTCTTTGTTTTATTCTGATTTGTGAATATCCTCTTTGACCTGGTCAACATTAAACTTAGCAAAGAGATATTGGCGATCCTGGACAGGGAAACGTTGATCCAATTGATCAATGGCCCCAACTTCAACAATCCCTTCTTTGATAACAAAATCCATGACATGACCTCCGAAGGTATGGTCATCTGAGATAAAGTGAAGGTGATAGCCTGCTACACTGACCCCATGGAAAATCTCTGGTGTCCAAAAACCAACAATAGTTCCTGTAACATTTTCTCGCGTAAATTCAGGCTGATGGGTCGCCACATCTGCAAATTTGGTGTCTGAAGTTGATTTGGGAATCATACGCACATGCATCTTGGCGAAATCACCGTGAATCTTGATGGAACGAAACAAATTTTCGCCATCATAATAAGATTCAATGCGAGCCTCTAATTCCTCATCCGTCATTTCAAAGCGCTGACGAAAAATCACTTCGGCCTGATGGGGAACGATGGCCGCATAAGGGACTGTCGCATCCGGGGCCACTTCCACAATCTCTGGCTCCTCTCCTGATCCCTTAGCTTGGTAGGCCTTGCCATCTAAGACAATCAGTTCGCCATCAATGGAGTCCAGGGTCCCAATTCCAAGATCTCCATGCTCTAGTAATTCTTTAATGGTAAAGGATCCTCCATAGAGACCAGCCATCAAAGCCCCCAAGGTATTGTATTGAAACAATTTCACCGGTTCCATTATCTTCTCCCTCATTCATCTTGTCTTCTTTTCAGCCCTTCCAGTATACCACAATCTCAAGGACAATGACAGAAAGACTGATTAAAAAAAGAGCGGGCCAGAACAAGGATGCACACTTGTTCGGATTCCCGCCCTTCAAGGGTCAAGTAGTTAATCTTCTAACAGGCTCTCATAGAAAGCTTGCATTTGCCCATCATCTGGGACTAGCTGCAAATAGCCTTCTGCCACTTCCCGGGCTTTTGCGACATAACCCAACTCTCTCAAGAGGTAACTATAGCTTTCTAAGTACTCTGGATTTTCTTTCAAATCTGGGAAGAGCTCTTCATAGATCGGAGCCGCTTTTTCAACCTCTTCGAGTGCTACCAAGGCACGAGCGATATTCCAACGGGTGACGACATTTTCCACTTCCACTTCTTGCCATTCAAGGACGTCTTCATAACGTTCCTGTTCCAGATAAAGAGTTGTCAGACGAAGGGCGATATCTTCAAGATCCTCAGCAACTTCTTTGGCTTCTAACAAATACTTCTCTGCTTTTTCTGGCTGGTGCAACTCGTAGGCCAATTGGGAGGCTAGAAGGAGGAGATAAGCGTCAAAAGGATTCTTTTGGATTCCTTGCTCTGCTATTGCTAACGCTGTTTCTCGGTCATTTTCAGCTTGAAGAGCCAAGGCATAGCCGTATTCATACCCTTCAAAGTCTGGCGACAGTGTATCAATCTGCTTGAAGTAGATCAGAGAACGTTGATACTCTTCTCGGTCAGAGAGAAGGGTTGCCAATTCATAGGCAATCTGGTCGTCAAACTCAATTTCTAAGGCCTTTTCTAAAAACTCAATAGCAGACTCAAACCGACCCAGATTCGCATAAGCATAGCCAATCCGCTGGTATGTGGAAATGCCCGTTTCTTCTAAAATGAGACGGTTGTCTAACTGAGCATACTCTTGAATGGCTTCTTGGTAATTTTCAAGTTCTAAATCAATCTCTGCCAAGCCTAGTTGAATAATAGGGTCATCTGAAAGAGTCGCTGCTTCCATCAGTTTTTCTCGAGCCACATCTGCCAAGCCCTCACTTTGGTAGAGGTCTGCCTTGACTAAGAGACTGGCTAGATACCATTCCGAACTTTCCGGGATTTCTTCCAAATAAGCAAAGGCTTCTTCCATTAGTCCATCTTCCGCTACGATAGTGGCTAGACTCAGATAGACCTCTGGATAATCATCTCTCAGATGCAAGTAGGTTTGCTTGGCTTCTGGGTAAAAACCAATACTTTCAAAATATTGTCCCAATTCTAACAAGGTAGCTGGATCATCTTCTAGCAAAGCCTTATCCAAATAAGCTGGCAGACGATCTAGCTCTTGTTTCTCAATTGCTTCTAGAATTTTTTGACTATTCTTCACTTTGAATTTCCTCAACTTCGTCCTTTTCGTACAAACCACTGACCTCTTTATACCATTCAAATAGAGCACTGATGACTACTTTAGCCGAAGCATAAACCGGGATTCCTAAGAAGACTCCCCAGATTCCAAACATAGAGCCAGAAGTAATCAATACAAACAGAATCGTGATTGGGTGGATATTGAGCTGACTCCCCAAGACAAGTGGGGAAACGAAACGTCCCTCGATTGTTTGCTCAACAATAAAGACAATGACGACTTTGACAAACATCTCTGGTCCTGCCACCAACCCCAAGACTAAGGCTGGGAGCATGGCCAAGAAGCTGCCCAAGTATGGTATCAAGTTCAAAAAACCAGCGGTTACACCGAGTGTCACAGCGTAACGAAGCCCAATGATCTTAAGCAGAAGAATAAACATTAAAGCTACGATGATAGCAACAGTAATCTGACCTCTGACATAATTAGCCAATTGTGTATTGACATCAGACAGTACTTTGTCTGCAGATTTACGAATCTTGGTTGGCAAGAAACGGATGATTTGCCCTTTTAAGTTCTTTCCATCTCTCAAAAGATAGAAGACGATAAAAGGCATAATAATCAAAGCGATAATGACCTGAGAGGCGACAGTAATCAGATTGCTGACCCAGTTGACTGCTCGGGCGGAAAAAGAACTCGCCCAACTGGTAATATTCTGCGACAATTGGCTGGTCCATTCATCCAGCTGAGGCTTGATTTCTGGCGACACTTTGTTGTCTAAGACATCATCGATGGTCCTATTGGCCTTTTCCAAGTAATCTGGCAGGTTCTTCATAAAACTAAGAACTTGATGTTGAATAGCTGGAATAGCGACAGCCAAGCCCCATAAAATGAGAAGCGCGATCAAAATAAAGACGATGGAAATTGCAATGATCCGTTTGACTCGGTGCCTTTCCAAAAAGTCCACGATTGGATTTAACAAATAATAGAGGAGCCCTGAAATAATGACTGGTAGCATGACTGCTGCTCCAAACTCTAACAGGGGTGTAAAAATAAAACTAATCTTGCTGAGAACTAAAATATTCAATCCCATCAGTAAGGTTACTAGAAAAACAGTAATGGCTTTATTATCTACAAACCATTTAAAAAACCAGGATAAACTAAAATCTTTTTCTTTATGTTCCACGGGAATCTCCTTCGTTTTCAATCTGTCTTTATTTTAGCATTTTTAGTCCATAATTTCACGATATAGCTGAAATGTGAGCTTTTTTTTAATGCTTAGCTTGTCAATCCTTCACCTAATCGTTTTCCATCCCCTTCTTTTCTGATATAATGGAGCTATCAACAAAGTCGAGGTGCATGTGATGCAAGATATTTATTTCGGAACCTATACCAAACGAGACTCTAAAGGAATTTATAAGGCTTCCTTCGATGAAAGAACTGGTCAACTTAGCGACTTAGAACTAGTTGCTCAAGAGCCAAACCCAACCTATCTCGCTTTTTCAAAAGCTGGTTTCTTATACAGTGTGGGTGCGGAGCAAGGTCTTGGCGGCATTGCAAGCTTTAGTCCTGATCACCAGTTAATCAATCATGTGGTCGAGGAAGGGGCGCCCCTCTGTTATGTCTCTGTTGATGAGGCGCGTGGCTTGGTCTATGGAGCTAACTACCACAAGGGACAAGTCCTCTCATATCGCATCCATGAAGATGGTCATTTAACCTTTGTCGACCAAGCGACTCATCAGGGTTCTGGACCTCACGAAAACCAAGCGAGTCCCCATGTACATTATGCAGATCTCACTCCCGATAAGCTACTCATCACTTGTGATTTGGGTACCGATCAAGTAGTGGTCTATCAAGTCGATGATCTTGGTAAACTAACGAAGACTCAAACCTATCAAACAGCTCCAGGTGCTGGTCCACGTCATATCATTTTCCACTCTCATTACAAGACCGCCTACCTCATTAACGAATTAAACGCTACCATCGATGTCCTTTTCTATGACGGACTTGGCTACTTTGAACATTTCCAAACCATCTCAACCCTACCTAAAGAGTATGAAGGTCAAAAATGGGCCGCTGCTATTCGCCTCTCAGAGGATGGGAAATTCCTCTATGCCTCAAATCGTGCCCATAACTCCATTGCAGTTTATGAAATCTTGGCAGATGGTAGCTTAGTGCTTCTGGAAATCGTTCCAACCAATGGACTCAATCCACGTGATTTCATTCTTAGTCCGGACCAAGAATATCTCATTGCAGTTCATCAAGATTCAGACAATGCCACTGTTTTTAAACGCGATAAAACGAGTGGTAGATTGACTGAATTAAGCCATGATTTCCACGTACCAGAGGCGGTTTGTGTCCTCTTCAACTAACAATCAAAACGCTTGCTAGTTTGGTTAAAAAGTGATTAAATAGTGATAATAATAAATAGGTTATAGGAGAAAACTCATGAACCCAATGGATTTGTTTAAACAAGTCAAAGAAATGATCGAAAAGAAAGATTTCGATGCTGCTAAAAAAATTATCGATGACAACAAGGATAACCTTGGTGACTACTTAGAACAAGCGAAAGCTCTTGTTGCTGGAAACGATCTAGTAAGCGGCGCTGTTGATAAAATCAAAGGCTTGTTCTAATAATACGATTCCTCAACTATCTAGTTGAGGTTTTTTTGTAGGCCCAATACAAAAAAAGATCCTTGAGAAAACTCAAGGATCTCTTGTATCTAGTTAACTAGATTATTTTTTCAAGTTGTAGAATGATTTCAATCCACGGTATTCAGCTACTTCACCAAGTTGATCTTCGATGCGAAGCAATTGGTTGTATTTAGCGATACGGTCTGTACGTGAAAGTGAACCAGTCTTGATTTGTCCTGCGTTAGTTGCAACTGCGATGTCAGCGATTGTTGAATCTTCAGTTTCACCTGAACGGTGTGATACAACGGCAGTATAACCAGCTTCTTTAGCCATTTCGATAGCTTCGAAAGTTTCAGTAAGAGTACCGATTTGGTTAACTTTGATAAGGATTGAGTTAGCAGCACCTTCTTGGATACCACGTGCAAGGTAGTCAGTGTTTGTTACGAAGAAGTCGTCACCAACCAATTGGACTTTCTTACCAAGACGTTCAGTAAGAGCTTTCCAACCTTCCCAGTCATTTTCATCCATACCATCTTCGATAGTGATGATTGGGTATTTGTTAACCAATTCTTCAAGGTAGTCGATTTGTTCTGCAGATGTACGAACAGCAGCGCCTTCACCTTCGAATTTAGTGTAGTCGTAGACTTTACGTTCTTTATCGTAGAATTCTGATGATGCACAGTCAAATCCGATGAATACGTCTTTACCTGGTACATATCCAGCAGCTTCGATCGCAGCAAGGATAGTTTCAACACCATCTTCAGTTCCTTCGAAACGAGGAGCGAATCCACCTTCGTCACCTACGGCAGTTTCCAAACCACGTGATTTAAGGATTTTCTTAAGAGCGTGGAAGATTTCAGCACCGTAACGAAGAGCTTCTTTAAATGTAGGTGCACCAACTGGCAAGATCATAAACTCTTGGAAAGCGATTGGAGCATCTGAGTGAGAACCACCGTTGATGATGTTCATCATTGGAGTTGGAAGAACTTTAGTGTTGAATCCACCAAGGTAGCTGTAAAGTGGGATTTCAAGGTAGTCAGCAGCAGCACGAGCTACAGCGATAGACACACCAAGGATTGCGTTCGCACCCAATTTACCTTTGTTAGGAGTACCGTCAAGAGCGATCATTGCACGGTCAATAGCTTGTTGATCACGAACATCGTAACCGATGATTGCTTCAGCAATGATGTTGTTTACATTGTCAACAGCTTTTTGAGTTCCAAGACCACCGTAACGAGATTTGTCACCGTCGCGAAGTTCAACTGCTTCGTGTTCACCAGTAGAAGCTCCTGATGGAACCATACCACGTCCGAAAGCACCTGATTCAGTATAAACTTCTACTTCAAGTGTTGGGTTACCGCGTGAGTCTAGGACTTCGCGAGCGTAAACATCAGTAATAATTGACATTTCTTACTCTCCTTTGAGTTTAAATTTTTTACACCTCTATGATACCTTAAAAATACGCGTTTTTCAAGAAAAAACGTTATCTTTGTGCAGATTTTCCTTAACTTTATCAAGAAATCGCTTTCTTTTTGTTTCGATCAGCCTTTATACGTTTGGCATTTTTAACCTAAAGTATGATATACTATTCTTATGACTGATCTATCTAAAGAAATTATGGAAAAGGCTAACGGTGGCCTAAAATTAAATCCTGATGAACAACGTCGCTTTCTAGGTACGTTTGAAGAGCGCGTTCTAGGATATGCCGATATAAAAACAAGCAATAGTCCTCAGCTTCAGAAGGGCTTTTTGAAGGTGCTGAAGAGTTTGAGTGAACAAGCTAACCCTCTCTTTGTAAAGATTTCCCCAAATGTTGATTCTAGTGTCCAGTTGAGCTATCTAAAACAAGCAAAAGAGTTCGGTTGCCAGTCTACTATTGTTTCGGAAGAGCATAACTCCTCTCCTTTTGGGCTCGTGATTCATACAGATGCACCAGTGAACACTACTGACAAGGACCTCCGAACTGCTTTTGCAGATCTCTGGGAGGAAGAAAAGAAGCCGACCAAACCTTCTCTTTGGAAGAAATGGTTTGGTTGATCAGAGCTGTCCCTTAGACATTTTATTAGTATTAAACATTAGATGGAAAAAAGCGGTTTAACCGCTTTTTTCTATGCTTAATAGATTTCCGATATTTCTAGCTGTAAAGAGAAGATTTTCCCTCGCATCCTTCAGAAGTTGCTCTAAACTATCGGGATGTTTCGTACAGGAAAAAGCTCCGACTATATTTTCAAATGGGAGGCTTGGTAAATCATCTGCAAGACTTCCACAAATGGCTATTACTGGAATTCTCTTTGGGGTTCTTCTCGCAACCCCTATCGGAGCTTTTCCGGATAGACTCTGATGATCCAGTCGCCCCTCACCGACAATGACCAAGTCTGCAGTTGCTACTTTAGTGTCAAAGTCAATCAAATCTAAACAGCTATCAATCCCTGATACCAGTCTCGCTTTCGCAAATGCACAAAGTCCAGCAGCAAGACCACCACCAGCTCCCATCCCTGCTTGGGTCAATACATTCGCACAGTTCTTTTCATAAAAGCTGTAAATAGCTTGATCTACTTGCTCAAACAAAGCAGGACTCAGTCCCTTTTGTTTTCCAAAGGTATAGGTCGCTCCATCTAGTCCACATATAGGGTTCGACACATCTGCTAAGATATATATCTGGACATCCTCTGGAATCTTGATCGCTTCTTCTTTATGGATGGAATCCCATTCTAAAAGGCTTTGCCCACAGGCCTTCAATTCCTTTCCTTCTCGATCATAGAATTTGTAGCCCAGACCTACTGCAAGTCCCAGGCCCCCATCGTTGGTCGCTGTTCCTCCAACCCCGATATAGATATCTTTTTTTCCCTTATTGATCAGATATCCGATCAGTTCACCAATTCCTCGGGTTTCTATGTCAAGTGGTCGACGTTGATCAACTGGAATCTTTCCTAACCCGATCAAGTCGGCTACTTCAAAGAGAGCCAGAGAATCCTTTTCCACATACCGCATTTCTACCGGCTTTCCAAATGGGCCTGTAACAAGGGTATTAGCTTCCTCTAATCCCAATGAGTAGTGGATGGCATCCACTGTCCCCTCCCCTCCATCTCCAACTGGACAGGTGACCGGTTCTACATCAAGAAGAGACTGACGCAAGCCTTCTGCAATAACTTCCGCGACTTCTTTCGCAGGTAAGCACTCTTTGAATGAATCTGGAGCAATTAATATTTTCATAGATTCCTCCCCTTTTCTATTCTTCCCTTTCCCATCACACCTTCATCTCCATAAAAAAACATCCAGGAATTTTCTCCTGGATGTTTTGGATTAGAATCGGATGGATTCTCTTGTTTTTTCGAATGAGGTAACAAATCTCTCTGTTACTCCTGGTTCTACCGTTTCCAATGCTTCTGAAATGACTTTGAATGAAGCAGGATAGTCATACTCTTTTTCAAAGATGTACAAAGCTTCATCAAACGCTGCTTGGACATGATTGTCGAATGAACGATAGCGATTTGAGTATTGAAGCAACTGCTCTGTTAGAGTAGCATATTGTACTAATTTGTAGGTTTCTTCCTCTAACTCTGTCATATCGTTGGTCAAAATATCCAGGAGACGGTTGGCGTTTTCAATATTGACACGACGACCTTCTAACTCAGCCAAGAGAGCTTCTGTGTTATCACTTGCAGTGAAGAAGATAGTAAGGAAGGATTGAGGAATTCCAGGTAAGTTACGCTTATCCATGTAGCGCTTAATGGCATGTAAACGGTTGGCGTAGATATTTACCTTTTGACGAGCATTGGTGTCGTCTTTCTCAATCTTAGACAAGGTTTCGCTCAGTGCAATTTGATCATCTTCAATTTCTTTCAGACGTTCTTCAATCGCTTCTAACTCTTCTTGAAGAATAGAGTAGGCTTTTTGAGTTTCAGATGTATCCTTCAAGGCATCCTCTACAACGAGCTCTTGAGCTGTTAATTCAGCTTCTAACTCTTTCAAATGATTTTCCTTGAGTTCTTTGCTCTCGAATGTTTTGCTGAGACGTTCAACTTCTTCTGCTAAACGCTTGTTATTTTCCTTCGCATGGGCAAGGTAACCTGGTAAGGCTTTGACCAATTTTTCAACGACTTTGTGTGATTCAATTTCACGAGTGAAAATATCATACAAGGCGTTGATTTCTTCTTGAATCTGCTCATTTTCATAGAGCGCATTATCTAATTCAAGAGCAGCAACATTTTGTAGGTTGGCTTTCAAAGCTGCATGCAATTGTTGGAAACGTGCTTCCAAGTCGGTCTCTGTAAAATGATAACCAGACTCCAAAAGTTTGCGATGTCCAGCTTCCAAATCTTCCAATTGATCAGGAAGATTTGTTTGTACATCTTTCACAATTGCAGGAACTTTTTCAACAATATGAGTCAAGGCTACAATGTGGTTTTCAGCTGTATCCAAAATTTCAGCAGCTTCAACAGGGTCACCTGATGAATTCAAGGTTACAAATTTTGAAAACTCAACTTGAATATTTTCAGCTTGCTTCTCAATTTCGGGAAGCGCTGGGCCGTATGCATCTGGATCAGAAGCCACTTGTTTTTGCAAGTTTTCAAACATATCCAAGGCATGAACAACTCGACCGCTATTCATTTCTTCTTTTTCTTTTAATTCAGATAAAGCTTGACGGATAGCCTTGATGTCTTCATCAATTAATTGAATCTGACTCTCAATATTTCCAATTGCTTGTTTCGCTTTTAAAAAGCGGAAAGAATTGTTGTAGCCTTCTGCTTCAAAGAGGTTGTTCTCAATATCGGCAAAAGAATTGAGTGATAGGTCCACCCATTTTTGATTCCATTCACGAAATGCAACTTGACTTTGACCAATCAAATGCATATTCTTCACAGCCTCTACTTCATCATTTACCGGAAGGTTATACAACTCTTCTTTTCGTTCTTCCAGTGCTGCTAGTAAGGCTTCGTTACGCTTTCTCAATAAGACTGCCACTACATATCCTAAAACCAAAAGGACCCCAATGACAATAATGAGAATAATTAGTCCACGAGACATATAAAAACTCCTTCATTAAATTACTTGAAAGTAATCGTAGTTATTATATCATAAATATTCGAATAATTGGCAAATATCGCAGAATTTTATACATCAAGTGTACTATATTCGGCATTTTCTTCGATAAATTCACGGCGAGGTTCTACTCGATCTCCCATGAGCATATCAAAGATTTTATCTGCTTCTGCTGCATCATCAACTGTTACACGTGCCATGAGGCGGTGTTCTGGGTTCATCGTTGTTTCCCAGAGCTGATGATCATCCATCTCACCCAAACCTTTGTATCGTTGAATCGTTGGTTTGGAGCGACCTTCAGAATAGCGTTCTAAGGCTTCAGCTAATTCTGCTTCTTGGTTGGCTCCTGGTTGGATGTATTCTTTGATCTCACTACCGACTTTTACACCATAAATTGGTGGTTGGGCGATATAAACATAGCCTGCCTCCAAAACTGGTTTCATATAGCGATAAATCAAGGTTAAGAGGAGGGTTCGAATATGAGCTCCATCGACATCGGCATCTGTCATGATGACTAATTTTTGATAACGGGCTTTTGATACGTCAAACTCTGCACCAAAACCAGTTCCCATGGCTGTGAAAAGACTACGAATTTCTTCGTTGGCTAAAATCTTGTCCATGCTGGCCTTTTCCACGTTGAGGATTTTCCCACGAATAGGGAGAATCGCCTGAAACTCCCGGTTCCGACCTGATTTAGCAGATCCTCCGGCAGAGTCTCCTTCAACGATGAAGAGTTCTGTCTCAACTGGGTTGTTAGATGAACAGTCTGCTAATTTACCAGGAAGGTTTGAGATTTCTAAACCAGATTTCTTGCGGGTAACTTCACGAGCTCGCTTAGCAGCAACACGCGCTTTGGCAGCCAAAATTCCCTTTTCGACAATTTTCTTGGCAATCTGTGGATTTTCCAACAAGAAATCAGAGAAAGCATCACTGAACAGCCGGTTGGTAATCTTCACCACTTCAGAGTTTCCAAGTTTTGTCTTGGTTTGTCCTTCAAACTGTGGATTTGGGTGTTTGACAGAGATCACTGCTGTCAACCCTTCCCGGACATCTTCCCCTGTTAGATTTTCTTCATTGTCCTTGAGAAGTTTATTCTTACGCGCATAGTCGTTGATGACACGGGTTAAAGCTGTACGGAAACCTTGCTCATGAGTCCCCCCTTCGTGGGTGTGGATATTATTGGCAAAACTCATGACGGTTTCGTGATAACCAGTCGTATACTGCATGGCTACTTCAACCGTGATATCATCCAATTCTCCATCGGTATAGATCGGAGTTTCGAAGATGACATCCTTGTTTTCGTTGATGTACTCTACATAACTAGCAATCCCACCCTCATAGTGGTAATCTTTTGTCTGCTCTTGCCCTTCTCGCTTATCTGTGATTGAGATCCGTAAGCCACGGTTCAGGAAGGCTAATTCTTGAATCCGTTTGTTCAACTTCTCAAAGTCAAATTCAGTAGTTTCTGTGAAAATCTCTGGATCTGGAGTAAAGTGTACGGTTGTACCAGTTCGATCTGTTTCGCCAATGACTTCAAGATCTGCAACGACTTGTCCCCGTTTGTATTCTTGGTAATGAATTTGGCCATTCTTATGGACATGAACATCTAACTGAGTCGACAAGGCATTTACGACGGATGATCCAACTCCATGGAGTCCACCAGAAACCTTGTAACCACCACCGCCAAATTTTCCTCCTGCATGGAGAACGGTAAAGACAGTTTCAACCGCTGGACGACCCGTTTTTTCTTGAATGTCAACCGGAATCCCCCGTCCATCATCGACGACTGTAATCGAATTATCAGCTTCGATAAAGACTTCGATATGGCTAGCAAAGCCAGCAAGGGCCTCATCGATTGAGTTATCGACGATTTCCCAGACCAAATGGTGAAGACCTTCTTTAGAAGTGGATCCGATATACATCCCCGGACGCATCCGAACTGCTTCTAAACCTTCTAAAACCTGAATCTGACTGGCATCATATTCTTGGCCAGTCGTTTCTTGCTTCAATTCTTCTGTCATTCTTTCCCTTTTCTAATTAAAAATATAGGCACTTAATTGATCCATTGAGTCAAACAAATAGGTCTCCATGCCAGCTCTTTGACCAGCTTCGATATCGATCGGGCGATCTCCAATCACCAAGCCTGACTCAATCGCATACTTGTCTTTTAGATACAACATGGACGTAGGATCTGGTTTACGTGGAAAACCATCATCAGCTGTCACAACTTCTGTAAAGTAATGACGAATCCCTGTTTTTTCTAAGATGGTCTCTACATGATGGTCACGGTGAGAAACCAAAAAATGACGGGCTCCGACTGCTGTTAGACGATGCAATAACTCCTCAGTCCCCTCGAATAAGCAGGGGATTTCAAGAGCTTCTTTCTCTCGCTGTTTATACTCTCCCAAAAAGTCTGGAAGGTCTGAGGCAAACTGCTGAACAGCATAATCCGTGGAAACCTTTAAAGCTGCATAAACGGAATCATGATCAGCCTCCCTTTGGAAATACTGTAAGGTCGCTACAAAAGCTTTTGTAGAGGTCTCATAATTGTCCAATAAAGTCCCACCAAGATCCCATATAAAATCATGATAATCCATAGCTTCAATTATACCATATTTTTCAAAAAATTGCTTGTAAAGTCAATGTTTTCACGGTTTTTTTACAGTCATCTCCCACCTATTTTACTTTCATTCAAAAAGCATTTATATTTTAAGAAATCTAGACGATAAAAAAATGAAGACAGGAAATTCCCTACCTTCATTTTTCATCTCACCATCTATGGGGCCGATGTCCCAAAAACATCTTGATAGAGCATGCCTGCTCTTAATTTTGCTGCATCCCCACCAAAATGGTTGACCAATGCATAAGAAAAAGCCAGTGCAGTTGCAGGACCCCGACTGGTCAAGATGTGACCATCCTGAACCACTGCTTCTTTCACATAGTGTCCTGTTGCAATTTCTTTTTCAAAGCCATCATAGCAGGTGTAGTGTTTTTCATCTAACACTCCTGCCCGATCCAACACAATAGGAGCTGCACAAATAGCCGCAAGACTTTTCCCTTGTTCATGGGCTTCTTTTAAAGACTGAATCAAGCCTTCATGGTCGCGTAGATTCGCCGCACCAGGCATCCCTCCTGGAAGGACAATGCCATCAAATTGATCCAATGAACCGGACCAGATTTCATCTACCTTCACTGTGATGCCATGAGAACCTGTCACTTCTGGATCAAATCCAACCATTTGGCACTCGATTGCTGCTCTTCGCAGGACATCGACAACGGTCAAGGCTTCTATTTCCTCAAACCCACTTGCTAACATAACTGCTACTTTTGACATATCAAATGATTCCTTTCTCTTGTAGCCGACTGAGTTGTTTTTGCCTCAATAGTCGACTTTCTTTTTTTCGTTCTTCTGTCACTCGATTTTGATGGCTCATGGATAACAATAAGCCAATCCCAATGAGGTTACTAACAATAGCCGATCCCCCTTGTGAGATAAAAGGCAAGGGAATTCCAGTCAGTGGTAATATACCTGTTACGGCCCCAATATTCTCAAATATGTGGAAGACTAACATCATGATGAAACCAGTTGAGATATAGGTGTAAAATTGATTATTGGATTTCAGAGTAATTCGCAACATTTTATAAACTAAAAACATGTATAAGAGAAGGAGACCCAGTCCTCCTACAAATCCAAAATCTTCCGCAATGACCGTAAAAATCATATCACTCTCCCGGACAGGGATTAAAAGGTTGGATACATTAAAGCCTTGGCCCAATAAACCACCGCTTGCGATTGCCAACTGTCCTTGAGCCTGTTGGAAAGTCATGGTTTGTGCATAATCAAAAGGATTTAACCAGGCTAAAATACGATTCATCTGATAGGTGGGCATCCCCAGAGTTTGATGGAGAAAGGCCCGCCCACCGTTTGATAGAAAGATGGCCAAAAAGAGAGCGATTCCCCCTGCGAGGGTTAAAAAGATTGGTAAAATGATCTTCCAGGAGACCCCTGAGAGGAGGACTACCCCTGAGAAAATCGCCATAAATACCAAGGAGGTCCCAAAATCATGTTGGAAGGCTAAGAGCCCAAGAACCGGTACGGTATAGGCAGCAATTTGTAGAATGAGAGAAAAGTCTTTTTTTAGCGTTCGCTCTTCTTCCCTATTGTTTCGTAAAAAATGAACAATCGAACGAGAGACCATCAAGATATAAGAAATTTTCATAAATTCTGATGGTTGAAAGAGGCTAATCCCCTTATAGGATATCCAGTTTTTAGAACCGGTCGAAGCAACCAAGTTTGGGTTGTAAAAATAAAGGGGTAAGACCATTAAGACCAAACCAAAGACATACAAATAAGGCGTCACTTTCCATAAAAATTCTGTATTAAAGAGCATGACGACAAAACTAATCATACAGCCCAAAACAATCCAGGCAACCTGTTGGCCTAGAATGGGCCAAACCAGGTCAGGATAATCATTTGAAACTGCAATGTAGACTGCCACCACTCCAAATGCCAACAATAACAAAACAGTGGTGATCAAGGAGAAATCTCCTCTAAGTTTGAAAGACTGACGTCTCTTCATTTTATCTCCCTTTCATTTAGATTCCTAAAAAGTGTTGAAGTAGCAGACTAGAAATGGATACAGCTACCCAGGCAACAAGGCCGATAAGAAGAGGAGCTAGCCCTTGCTTGCGGAAGGCTTGAATAGACACATGACTGCCAATGCCAACCAAGGCCATGGCCATCAAATAGTGTGACAACCACTTACAGAAGGGGATCCAAGAACTTGGAAACCAGCCAAAGGACGTCACTAAAGAGGCCAAAAGGAAGTAGAAAATAAACCAAGGAACAATTTTACTCAATTTCACTTGCTTCCCTTCTCGATCCTGTTTCGACCGTCCTAGAATTTTTAGTCCCAACATCCCAAAACAGATCGGAATAATCATCAAAGCTCGGGTCAACTTCACAACCGTAGCCACTTCACCAGCTGCTTTACTATAGGAAAATGCGGCCGCTACAACAGATGAAGTATCATTAATGGCCGTTCCCGCCCAAAAGCCAAATTGCCGATCTGTCATAGCAAGGAGGTGACCAAAGAAAGGAAAGAGGAAAACCGCTAGGATGTTGAAGAAAAAGATGGTCGACATAGACAGAGCGATGTCGTTTTCATCAGCTTCTAGAACAGGAGAAGCCGCCGCGATTGCAGAGCCTCCACAAATTGCTGTCCCCATTCCAACCAAGGCCGTTAAGATCTTTGGAGCTTTTAAGAGGTAGCCCACTGCAAAAGCAGTGAGAAAGGCAATACTGATGGTCGGTAAACTAATGATCAAAGAAGACAGGCCCAATTGGGTCACCTTTTGAAAGGACAAGGTAAAGCCCATCAAGATAATCGAATATTGCAAGAGTTTTTTCCCTGAATAAGCTAGTCCCGGTCTACTATTTTGAGGCAAGAGTTTGCTGGCATTCAAAAGGATGCCACATAAGATAGCAAAGAGACTAGATCCAAGGATAGGCACTGCTTTTCCTAATAGCATAGATAGTCCTGCTGCAATAGCTGCAATCATAACACCTGGAATATACGGGCTCCAATTAGTTTTATTATTCATTTTAACTCCTAAATTGATCAACAACTTCTTTTACCTCTCCTGTCTTAGCAATGACAAGAGGAGCTATTTTCTCAAGACTGGCTTGGATCTGCGAGCCATATTGACGGTTTAATAAGCGTTGATCTAATAAAATAACTAGAGATTCTTGCTCGCTCGAACGATTCGAGCGTCCAAGAGCCTGCTTTAAGCGTAAAATAGCTAGTGGCAAACTATAATCATAGAAGGGATTTTTCCCTTCTAGACGCAAGCCTTCATGGAGCTTTTGTACGAAGAAATCACTTGGATTATCAAAAGGAATGCGAGGAATGACTTGAATGATTTTTGCTTGCTGGGCAAAATCGACTCCCTCCCAAAAACTACCGGATCCTAAAAGGACAGAAGCTTCCCCTCTATCAAATCGCCGTTTAATATTTGCCGCTTCGCCATTTTTATACTGAGCCAGATGGCTCACTGTCATCTGTTGTGAAGTCGCTAGAAGCAAGTCTTTGGACGTAAACAAGGCAAAGAGAGGCAAGCCAGTAGCTGCTAGCTCATCCAAATATCCTGCTAAAGAGATTGCTAATTCCTCTTGAGTCAGGTTGGTTAAATCAGGAAATTCTCGATCGATGAAAATGGTTTGACCTTGATGATAGGACAGTTCTTTCCCGATGAATTGGTAGTTCTCAATTCCTAAAATCGAAGCTAGATTGACCTTTTTACTAATCGATAAGGTAGCTGAGACCAAGAGAAGTCTGGTGGTCGTCGGAATAAAGTCTTGAAGTGAAACCAAGCCCTCTCTTCCAGACTGTAGTCGAATAATCGAATGCTGGTCCTCTTGTGTCCGATCCATCCAAAAAATTTGAAAACGAGAATCAAAGACCGTTTTTAATTCCGCTAAAACTGGACTGTCTAGTTCAGATAAATCCTGGCGAATCTTTTTCACCTGATCCACTGTTAGTTCGATCTTTTTACTTCCCGATTCAAGATGTTTGAGTAAGGCATTCAATTCAAATTGGAGACTTTCAAGGATCCGTCGTTTCAACAAGGATTTTTCTATTTCTATCTCACGCTGCAGATCTAGCATAAAATCTGATAATGATAAGGAAGCCCTTGAAAAGTGCTCCAATGAAAAATACAGTTTTTGCGCTTCATCCACCACTAGGGTTCGATTTTCTACCAATGAAGGATCGTCTTCTAAACGAGTCAATAAATAGGCATGATTGGTAAGCAAGACTCGGCTCATTTTAGCTTTTTCTTGACCGAGACGCCAAAAATCTTCTGTGTAAAATAAAGATTTTTTTGATAGGTTTCCATCATGACGGATCCGTTGAACAAAATTCCCGTAGCGATGAAGCTGCCCCACTTCGTTTAGATCACCTGTCCTTGTTTGAGCCAACCAGACCAGTAATTGCATTTTGAACCGATTCAAGAGACGATTTTCTTCTGGTTCATGAAGCATTTTAAAGAACTCATCCAACTTTAAATAATTTTGAGGACTCTTTAAACTATGAAAAGAGGTCTGAAAAACGGCCTCAATTTTCTTTGCTTCCTGTTGCATGATTTGATCTTGCAAGACCTTGGTCGGAACACTAACAACAATCTGGTCCTTTGTATGCGCTAGTATAGGAAGAAGGTACCCATAGGTTTTTCCAATCCCAGTAGGTCCCTCGACAAAGGTAGCTATATTTCTAGAGGACTGAAGACTTTCTTTAATCGACTGAGCAAACTCTTTCTGCAAGGGGCGGGGTTCCATCCCCATTAACTGGATATTAATATCAAACTGATCAGAAAAATTCTTAGCATCTCTTCTCTTAAGAGGCTTACGAAGAAAAATCCCATGATGGGATGTCAAGTCCTCATCATGAAAAGCTAGCGTATCCTCGAAAGCATCCTCCATCAAGAGTCTCGATTCGTAAATTAGATTATCAGAAAAGGACAGCAAGGTTTCCACCAATTCTCTTGGTAAGGAAGCAATCGTTTCACGAAGCTTAAGAAATAGCTGGGCGGTTGCTTGGGCATCTGAGATGGCTGAATGAGCATGGTCTAAGGGAATCGCAAATTCTTCGCATAGGCTACTTAAATTGTATCTTTCTAAAGTTGGGAAAAAGACTTGAGCCAATTCAACCGTGTCGATCCGGGGTGTTATGAGCTCAAATCCTTCCCAAAACAAAGATTCTGCCAAGAGATTAGCATCAAATTTGACATTATGAGCCACAAAGACAGCATCTTCTATCAGTTCATAAACTTCCCTGGCTACCTGAGAAAAATCCGGTGCCTTTTTTAGTTGCTGATTGGTAATTCCAGTCAGTTGGCGAATATGTTCATCTAGTTCCTCATGCGGGTTGACGTCTGTCTCATAGCTCTCTACAATCTGCCCATCTTGAATGATGACAATCCCGATTTGAATAATTTTTGCATTGCTGCTTGCACTGGTCGCTTCCAGGTCCACGACAGCATATTTTCTTTTAACATTCGTCGTCATAGCACTTAAAATTATATCATTTTCCGACTCGCTTTGCTTGGTATTTTAATGACATTGAAGGAGCTAAATTCAACCAAGCGATAATTCTTCGGTCTCTAGAGGCGTTTTAGTCAGCTATTTTGCCATATTTTTGATAGACTAATAGAGAAAGGAGCTCTTATGAAAATCCACCGCATTGTCAACCCCATCGCTTATGAAAACACCTACCTACTTGAAAATGAAAATGATCTTCTCGTTGTTGATCCTGGTAGTGCCTGGGAAAATATTCGAAACCGCATTGATCAGCTCGCAAAACCAATTGTTGCTATTCTCCTTACCCATACCCACTACGACCATATCATGAGTTTAGAGAAGGTGCGGGAAACTTATGGCCATCCACCTGTTTATGTAGATGCTCATGAATCGACCTGGCTCCAAAGTCCTGTGGACAACCTTTCCGGACTAGACCGCCATTCTGATTTAATGGATGTGGTCTGCCAGCCAGCCGAAGAGCATTTTAACTACCAAACAGATTATCATTTGAAAAACTTCCATTTTTATGTCCTTCATACACCAGGACATTCCATCGGAGGGGTCTCCTTTGTCTTTCCTGATGATCACCTCGTCTTGACAGGTGATGCCCTTTTCCGAGAAACCATTGGAAGGACTGATTTGCCTACAGGAAGTGGCCCTCAACTTCTTGAAAGTATTGAGACACAATTGCTCACTCTTCCATCCTCTTATACAGTTTACCCAGGACATGGGAATGACACCACCATCGGTCATGAAAAAATGTTTAATCCCTTTTTTCGGAATCGTTAAAAAAGAGAGTGGGACAGAAATCGGTAATTCGTTAGAATTCGATTTCGTCGTCCCACCTCCGCACAGTTGAGTAGGGCTGTAAAAGCTGATGTAATCAGCGTAGTAGAGCCCACTCAACCACTGCGTCTTGCTCGACAATCCAAAGACAATTAAGAGGCTAGGATTTTTGTCCCAGCCTCTTTTTTTATGTTCTTAAATCTTCAAGAAACGTCTCATTGAAATAGATGAGCCAATCGCTCCAATTAAAATACCGAGACCAAACAAACCACCGACCATAATTGGAACAAGAAGGTTTGGACTGTATAAGAACAATTTCTGATCTTGTAGGGTATTGTACATCGATTTGTAGACAATATTATAGACATAATAAAGCAAGAGAGCTGGTGGAATTGCACCAATCAAACCAATCCAGGCACCTTCCAAAAGGAATGGTGCACGAATATAGCCACTCTTCGCACCTACCAGACGCATAATCTTAATTTCTCGACTTCGTGAAATAATGGTAATCCGAATCGTATTAGAAATCAAGAAGACCGCGATAAAGATTAGTAAACCAGCACCAATCAAGCCCCAAATACGGATGAAGTTCCCGAGAGCAAAGAGACGTTGAGTATCAACTCCCCCATCTTTGACTTCAGACACCCCTTCAATTTTCTTAGCGGCTTTAGAAACCTCTTTCACATATTTAGGAGCCGTTGTCTCTACAAAATAAGCATCATAGAGAGGATTAGCATCCCCGTCAAAAATTTTCCAGTTGTTACCGGCAGTCTTGATCAAGTTTTCATACTGTTCTTCCTTGCTGGAGAACTCAACTTTATCAACATTCTTCATGGCTGTCAATGCATTATAGACTTTCTTATAGTCCTCATTATCAACCATCTGGCCTTCTTTTTCGATCTGCTGGCTTTGATCTTGGATATCCTTACGCATATAGACAACAATCCGTACACTATTTTGAATATCATCTGATAGCTTGATCGTATTAGCAATGACTGAGGCAAAAATCGCTACAAGTCCAAGTGTAATCGTCACCGAACTAACCGCAGCAATGGTCATCCAGCCATTCCGTTTTAAACTTTTAAATGATTCAATGAGATGGCGGAAAAATCTTCTAATCATCGTATCCGTACTCTCCTTCCGCTTCATCCCGTACAACACGGCCATTTTCAATGGCGATAACACGGTGACGAAGTGTATTTACAATTTGGCTATTATGAGTCGCCATCAAAACAGTGGTTCCTTGCAAATTAATTCGCTCTAGGAGGTTCATAATTTCCCAAGAGTTATCTGGGTCCAAGTTCCCTGTTGGTTCGTCTGCAATCAATACTTTAGGATTGTTGACGATGGCACGCGCGATAGCGATCCGTTGTTGCTCACCACCTGAAAGCTCATTTGGGAATGAACGAACCTTGTGTTTCAAACCAACAAGATCCAAAACTTCCATAACGCGTTTTTTAATGTTTCTACGACGCTCTCCAATTACTTCCATTGCGTAGGCAATATTTTCATAAACAGTCTTTTTAGGAAGCAATTTGTAGTCTTGGAAGACTACCCCAACGTTCCGACGCAACTTCGGAATATCGCGTTTTTTGATTTTATCTAAATCAAAACCAGCAACTTTCAAGGTTCCTTTATCATGCTTCACCTCACGGTAAAGTAAGCGAATAAAGGTTGATTTACCTGCACCAGAAGGTCCTACAATATAGGCAAATTCTCCTGGTTCAATATGAACGGTCACTCCTCGAAGAGCAGTCGTTCCGTTGTCATACTTTTTGACAACATCTTTCATTTCAATCATTGACATGTATTGAAAATTCCTTTCCACATTTTATATAGAAGGAGGACTTTAATTGAGACGCCATTTTAAATAGGCATCAATAAAGCCATCAATATCTCCGTCCATTACTTTATCAACTTGGGCTACTTCATAGCTTGTACGGTGGTCTTTCACCATGGTGTATGGAGTAAAGACGTAGGAGCGAATCTGACTTCCCCAGGTGATTTCTTTTTTATCACCCTTTAAGGAATCCACTTCAGCTGCCTTCTTTTCTTGCTCCAATTGATAAAGTTTTGCCTGCAACATTTTCATTGCACGGTCACGGTTTCCGTACTGAGTCCGGTCAACTGTCGAAGCAACCACAATCCCTGTCGGGATATGGGTCAAACGAACACCTGTTGAAACCTTGTTGACATTCTGTCCACCAGCTCCACCCGAACGGAAGGTATCCATCTTGATATCGTCATCTCGGACTTCTACTTCAATTGTATCATCCAATTCTGGCATGACTTCAACTGACGTGAAGGAAGTATGGCGACGTTTAGCTGAGTCGAATGGCGAGATTCGTACCAAACGGTGAACGCCCATTTCTGATTTCAACAACCCATAGGCATGCGGTCCTTCAAAAGACAAGGTAACGGATTTAATCCCAGCCTCATCTCCAGCCTGATAGTCCAAGACTTCAACTTTGAAACCATGAGCATTCCCAAAACGAGTATACATCCGAAGAAGCATATCCCCCCAGTCCTGAGCCTCAGTACCACCAGATCCCGGATGGATTTCCAAGATTGCATTATTATTATCATAGGGTTCTGATAAGAGAAGCGTCATCTCATAACTGGTCATCATCTTATCCAACTCTGTCAACTTCTCTTCTAGCTCTTCGTGAACGGATTCATCTTCTGAGAGAAACTCAAGAAGGATTTCGGATTCATCAAACAAGTCTGTCATTTGATGGAAATTCTCATAGGTTTGTTTCAACTCATTTAATTCCTGGGATGTCTTTTGCGCCGCAATATTATCATCCCAAAAATCAGGTTCTGTCATTTTATTTTCTAAAATGGCAATTTCTTCTTCCAATGCCTCTAAGTCAAAGAGACCCCCTGAAAGAAGCTAATTTTTCACGATTTGCGTCAATTTTCTGACGGATTTCTGAAATATCCATAAGTACCTCTTTCTAAGTATCAGTCTATTATACCACAAACCCCGTCATTTGCACATAGTAAGAGATAGTAAGAATGGTTTACCTTACAAAAATCGCATAAAACCAGGCCGTTGTCACCTCCCTTGTTACATAATTGTTAGATTTGTTACATGATGGTTACCTTTCTCTTTCTCATCAACTTATGATACACTAGTGATATGACACGTATTGGTTTTATGAGTGACCTGCACCTGGATTCCAATCAGTTTGGCGAGGCCGAACGCATTCAACTCCTTCAGGTCCTACAAGAAGAACAGATTGACCACCTTCATCTAGCTGGAGACATCTCCAATGACTTTAAACAGATAAGTCTCCCCTTCATTCAGGACCTCCAAAGACAGTTTCCTGTCTCCTTTAACCTGGGCAATCACGATATGCTATCTCTTTCAGAAGAAGAAATCAAGCAGTATGATTTTCAGGTCCAGACCTTTGGGGACAGCCATTTAGTATCTCTTGCTGGATGGTACGATTATAGCTTTGTTCCTGAAAAGAGTAAGGAGGCTCACCTACGTACCAAGAATACTTTCTGGTTTGATCGAAGATTGGAACGTCCTTTAGATGATCCAACTATCACGCAAGAAGTTCTCAACCGATTGGATCAGGTCCTCGCTTCTTTAGATGGTAGAATCATCGTCGCTCTTCACTTTGTCCCCCACAAGGACTTCCTCGTTAGTCATCCCTACTTTCAGAAATTTAATGCCTTCTTAGGTAGTCAAGCTTTTCACGATCTCTTTGTAAAGCACGAGGTAGCGGATGTCGTCTTCGGACACTTGCATCATCGCCATCCTTCCAGAGCCATCGATAACGTCCATTATCACATGCGGCCTCTTGGCTATATTCGAGAGTGGCAACTAACAGAAGACTTTTTCAAGGCCTATCCACAGTACAAGATCCCTCACATGTATCGTCTTCATAAACGCTACAATGCTGTGAAGGGCTTACCTGAATTTCATCAATACAAAAGACAACATTTAGCAAATGAATTTCGTCAAGCTTTAACCATCCTTGACTGCTAAAAAAAATAAAAAGATTTCGATCCCATAAGGAGTCGAAATCTTTTTTCGTTAAAATAGCTTATTCTTCTGTTTCAAGGAGATTCTTTGCAACAAGAGCTGCCAAGATACCACCAACGATTGGAGCAAGGATAAAGATCCAAATTTGTTGAAGGGCTGCACCACCTACAAAGAGAGCAGGAGCCAAGCTACGAGCTGGGTTAACAGAAAGTCCTGTAATATTCAAACCAACAAGAATGATCAAGGTCAAGCTCAAACCGATCACAAGACCAGCGATTTTACCATTTCCTTTAGAAGCTGATGTCACTGTCATAATGACCAAGATAAAGATAAAGGATGCAATCACTTCGAACAAGAAACCGCCAAATGGGGTTACTCCTTTAGCCAAGGCATTTTCACCAAGACTAGCTGTTGACATACCTGAATTGGACAAAAGGAAGAAGACAGAAGCAGTCGCAAGGAAAGCTCCCACTACTTGCGCTACAATGTAGTTGACCAAGTCTTTAGATGACAAGCGTTTGTTGACAAACATAGCAATAGAAACAGCTGGGTTCAAGTGGGCACCAGAAACAGTCCCAATAGAGTATGCAGCTGCAACAATTGACAAACCAAATGCCAAGGCAATTCTTAGATGCCCAAGACCTTCAGTTCCATTTCCAAAAACAACAGCGCCAGTCCCGATAAAGACAAGCATAAATGTGCCGATTACTTCAGCAAAAAACTTTTTCATAATATAGTTTCCTTTCTTCAAACTGTCGTCTAGTTTATCAAAAATTGACTCTCGCCTCAAGAAATATGCCCAGACATTTCTGCACACAAAAAAAGCCATCCGAAGATGACTTTTCAATGCTTAAATAGCGTTTTTATCCTTACCGAGTGCACGTTGGACGGCTTTGACAATTTCAACAAGAACCACAATCATAATTGCACCTACAGCAACCACCAACCATTGCGTCAAACTCAAGTTTGAAACGTGGAAGAGTTTATTAAATCCAGGTACCATAATGGTTGCCATTAAGAGAATAAAGGCTACTGGGATAGACCAGTTAAAGGTCTTGTTCTTGAAGAGTCCCACTTTAAAGATCGATTGATAGACCGATTTCACGTTAAAGGCATGGAGCAATTGGATTAAACCGAGAGTCGCAAAGGCCATAGTCAAAGCATCTGCATGGATTTCTGCGTGACTCTGGTGCTCTGGGAAAAGAATTGCCCATCCGTATACGCCAAGTACCAAGATAGTTTGGAAGATTCCTTGATAAAGGATGGCTCCAAAGACCCCACCGTCAAAGAAGTTGGACTTACGTCCACGAGGTTTGTGGGTCATGACACCTGGCTCAGCTGGTTCCACACCAAGAGCGATAGCTGGTAGCGTATCTGTTACCAAGTTAATCCATAATAGATGCACTGGTTGAAGAACGTCCCAACCAAAGAGGGTTGCAAAGAAGATAGTGAAGACCTCAGCCATATTAGCAGACAAGAGGTATTGGATGGATTTTTGAATATTGGAGAAGACCTTACGTCCTTCTTCAACTGCTACGATAATGGTTGCGAAGTTATCATCGGCAAGGACCATATCAGAAGCTCCCTTAGAAACCTCTGTACCAGTAATCCCCATACCGATACCAATATCAGCAGTCTTAAGTGATGGCGCATCGTTGACCCCGTCACCAGTCATGGCAACAACCTTGCCTTCTTTTTGCCATGCTTTCACAATCCGAACCTTGTGCTCAGGCGATACACGCGCGTAAACAGAGTATTGCTTGAAGACTTTTTGGAATTCTTCATCAGTGAGTTCATTCAACTCAGCACCAGTGAAGACATGGTCTTCTGTATCATTTGGATCGATGATTCCAAGACGTTTGGCGATAGCTTCCGCTGTATCTTGGTGGTCACCAGTAATCATGATTGGACGAATGCCTGCCTCCTTAGCGACACGAACAGCTTCTGCAGCTTCTGGACGTTCAGGGTCAATCATGCCGACCAAACCAGAGAAGATAAGGTCAGATTCAACAATTTCAGATTCTAAGGTTGGAATTTCATTGCTTGTCTTATAAGCCATCATCAAGACACGAAGGGCTTGTTTGGCCAAGTCTTTGTTGGTAGCAAGGATAGCTTTCTTATCTTCCTCTGTGATTGGGCGAACTTCCCCATCGACTTCAATACGAGTCACACGTTTGAGCAATTGGTCAGGTGCACCCTTCACAGCGATAAAGTAAGAGCCATCTGCTTCCTTATGAATGGTAGACATGAGTTTCCGGTCTGAGTCAAATGGCAATTCAGCCACACGTGGCTCATCCTTCAAGACTTCACGGACGTCGAAGTTGTGGTCCAAACCAAACTGTACAAGGGCTGTCTCAGTTGGGTCCCCAATCAATTTGCCAGATGGGTCTACCTTGGTATCATTGGCAAAGTTCATGATGCGAAGGGTATTGTTGCTAGCAGCAATCTCAGCTGCCGAGCTTTGCAATTGACCGTTGGTATAAACCTTCTCAACTGTCATTTGGTTCATGGTCAAGGTACCTGTTTTATCAGATGCGATGATTTCTGTTGAACCAAGTGTTTCAACGGCTGGCAATTTACGAACGATTGAATTGCGTTTAGCAAGGGTTGTCGTTCCCAAAGAGAGAACGATGGTTACAATGGCAGGAAGACCTTCTGGAATCGCCGCAACCGCAAGGGCTACCGCAACCATCAAGCCTTCCAACGGATGTTCACCACGAACGAAGACACCAACCAAGAAAGTAATGACCGCAATCACAACGATTAAGTAAGTCAAGGCTTTAGATAATTGTTCCAAGCTTTGCTTCAATGGTGTTTCAGTCTCATCGGCATTAGCCAACATATCTGCAATCTTACCAACTTCTGTATACATACCAGTGTTTGTTACGACACCAATCCCACGACCATAAGTTACATTTGAGTTTTGGTAACCCATGTTAACACGATCCCCGATACCAGCATCTGCTTCAACAAGTCCTGTCACATCTTTTTCAACTGGCACAGACTCCCCTGTAAGAGCTGCTTCTTCAATTTTAAGGGAAGCTGCTTCAAACAAACGCATATCTGCAGGCACGACATCTCCAGCTTCTAGCAAGACGATGTCTCCAGGTACCAATTCTTTTGAGTCGATCTCAATGACATGACCATCACGACGAACACGTGCCATCGGGCTAGACATATTTTTCAGAGCTTCGATAGCCGCTTCTGCTTGACCTTCTTGGTAAACACCAAAGGCAGCATTCAAGACAACTACGGCCAAGATGATCAAGGCATCTGTTAAACCATCCATTCCTTCTGTAATAACAGAAAGTGCCGCTGCCGCAAGCAAGATGATAATCATCAAATCCTTAAATTGATCAAGGAATTTAGCTAGTAGGCTACGTTTCTCGCCCTCTTCCAACTCATTTCGACCATAAGTCGCTAAGCGTTCTTGAGCTTGAGCAGTTGACAAACCTTCGATAGATGAGTCCAAATTCTTTAGGACTTCTTCTGCAGTTTGCGTGTAAAACAAGTCTTTATTTTGTTCTTTTGACAAAATAGTCTCCTCCTTTTTGGCCTCTTTTACAAAAAAAGAGACCTGTTTTTTAAAAAAACAAGTCTCGCTGTTTAATATAGTGCCGGAAATAATTCGGAATGACGACACTATCGCGGGAAATCCGCCAGCTACTCCCTTGAGTGGTTTCATTATACCACAACTCGTAAAAAAATCAAGAAAAACTACTGATAAACTAGTCTTCCCAAGTCAATTCTAAGTGATAGGTAGCGAATTGCTGACTTTCATCTGCCGTCAACAACTGATAGGACAAACCAAGCTTATTTTGCTCCAATACATATTCCTTGGTATCAATCACAAATTGCTGCATGCCTAGGGGAGTTGGAATGAGTGCATGACCTTTCTCTGAAGCCATAAATTTCATGATGGATTTTGGAGTTGAGAAGCGAGTCATGGTCAATTCTTGATCATGGAATTTCAAAGCTACTTTTTCTCCTTCTTCGTTGACGTAAAGCAGATAGTGATAGCCACCCTTTTCCTTCCATTCCCCTTCGTAATATTGATCCATCACTTCGAGTTGATCATCAAATTGAATCTGATTTTGTATTCTAATTTTCAAAAGTTCCCATCCTTTCCCTCTTTCCTTTATTTTACCAAAAACTTCTTTATTTTTCCTATTGCAACCATCTCTCGATACCAATTTAGGCCGTTTTCTGCTATAATAGAGGCATGAATGAAAAAGTATTTCGGGATCCTGTGCACAACTATATCCACGTGGATCACCCAGTCATTTACAAGCTCATTAATACAAAAGAATTTCAACGACTACGTCGCATCAAACAGTTGGGAACCTCCGGGTTTACCTTTCATGGGGGCGAGCATAGTCGTTTTTCGCACTGTCTAGGAGCCTACGAAATTGCTCGTCGCATCTTATCTATCTTTGATGAGAAATACACCGACCAATGGGACTCGAGTGAATCCCTCCTTACCATGGTTGCCGCCTTGCTCCATGACATTGGACACGGGGCCTATTCACATACCTTTGAAGGACTATTTGATACAGATCATGAAAAAATGACCCAGGAAATCATTACCTGTCCTGAAACGGAAATCTACCAGATTTTAATTCAAGTAGCTCCAGATTTCCCTCAAAAGGTTGCCAGTGTTATCGACCACACCTACCCTAATAAACAAGTGGTGCAGTTAATTTCTAGTCAGATTGATGTCGATCGCATGGATTACCTTCTACGAGACGCCTACTTCACTGGTGCCTCTTACGGGAACTTTGATTTAACTCGTATTTTGCGTGTTATTCGTCCAGTAGAAAACGGGATTGCCTTTCAGGTCAATGGGATGCATGCGGTTGAAGATTATGTTGTTTCTCGTTACCAAATGTATATGCAGGTCTACTTTCACCCAGCCACTAGAGCAATGGAAGTCCTATTGCAAAACCTACTCAAGCGAGCACGTCATCTCTATGCTACGCACAAGGAGTTCTTTCACGCGACTTCACCTCGCTTGATTCCATTCTTTGAACACCAAGTGAACCTTGCCGATTACTTGGCTTTGGACGACGGCGTCATGAATACCTATTTTCAATCTTGGATGGAGAGTCCTGATTCTGTTCTCTCTGATTTGGCCCAGCGTTTTATCAATCGCAAGGTTTTCAAATCCATTCTCTTTCAAGATAAGGATGAAAAACAATTAGCTGCTCTCAAACAACTGATTCAAGAGGTTGGTTTTGATCCGATCTATTATACAGCTATCCATCGAAACTTTGACCTTCCTTACGACGTTTACCGACCAGATTCAGAAAAACCTCGTACTCAAATTGAGATCATCCAAAAGGATGGTAAATTAGCTGAGCTATCCTTACTCTCTCCTATCGTTGCTTCCTTAGCTGGTAGTAGACAAGGGGATAACCGCTTCTATTTCCCGAAAGAAATGTTGCTTGAAAATAGCTTGTTTACACCTCAACTACAATTATTCCAGTCCTATATTATTAACGATACCTTCACAGGAGAGAAACATGAACATTAAACTTGTTGCCTTGGATATCGATGGAACCCTTTTAACGTCTGACGGCCAAGTAACCCCCGAAGTTTTCCAGGCTATCCAAGATGCCAAAGCTCAAGGGGTTCATGTTGTCTTAGCAACTGGTCGTCCTCGTTCTGGTGTCCTTCGATTGTTGGAGGAACTTCATTTGGATCAACCAGGTGACCTCGTCATCACCTTCAATGGGGGACTGATTCAAGACGCCCACACTGGTGAAACTCTCTATGAAGAACACCTCTCCTACAACGATTATTTGGATATTGAAGCGCTAGCTCGTAAGTTGGCTGTTCCTATGCACGCTAGTACCAAGTCTGGCATTTATACAGCTAATCGTAACATTGGTACCTATACCGTCCATGAAGCCAAATTGGTCCACTCGGATCTTTTCTATCGGACTCCTGAAGAAATGGAGCACCATACGGTTCTCAAGTGTATGTATGTCGATGAACCAGACATCTTAGAAACGGTCCTCTCCGCTATTCCGGATAATTTTTACGATCGATTTACGATTGTGCGTTCCGCACCTTTTTACCTTGAGATATTACCTAAGACAGTAAATAAAGGTCAAGCCCTCTTACAGTTAGCGTCCAAGTTAAACCTAAGTCCGGACCAAGTGATGGCGGTCGGAGATCAAGAAAACGACCAGGCTATGCTAGAGGTTGCTGGTCTCCCTGTAGCAATGGACAATGCCAGTCCTGAATTAAAAAAGATCGCTAAAGTCGTCACGCGCTCCAACGATGAGTCGGGTGTCGCTTACGCCCTTAGAAAGTGGGTACTCCATTAATGTATAGTTATAAAATCGGTATTACAGCCGAAGAACATGATGAATTCGTTAAAAATAGCCCCCAAACCAATTTGCTTCAAAGCTCAGATTGGGCAAAGATCAAAGATAACTGGGGCAATGAACGCCTTGGGATTTACCAAGATCAAAAACTAGTTGCAGTTGCAAGTATTTTAATCCAACCACTCCCACTTGGTTTTACTATGCTCTATATCCCACGTGGACCTATAATGGATTACCAAAATAGCCAATTAGTGTCCTTTATGCTCCAATCCATCAAAACATATGCTAAAAGTAAGCGAGCTGTTTTCGCCAAATTTGATCCCTCTCTTTTCCTTAGAAAAGGGTTAATTGGCCAAGAGGCAAAGGATCAAGAGGCTACTTTAGAGATTATCCAATCTTTAAAAGAATGTGGAGTGGAATGGGTTGGTCGGACGGAAGATATGGGGGAAACCATTCAACCACGTTTCCAGGCCAATATCTACAAGGAATACTTCACAGAGGACCAACTGTCTAAATCCACCAAGCAAGCCATTCGGACCGCCCGAAATAAAGGAGTCGAAGTCATCTTTGGAGGCACTGAACTCTTAGACGAATTTGCAGCTCTAATGAAAAAAACAGAGGCTCGTAAAGGTATCCATCTTCGTGGAAAAGACTATTATGAGAAACTGCTAACAACCTATGCAGGACAATCTTACATCACTCTATCAAGAATTAACTTGGCTCAACGCCTTGCTTCACTCAAAGAGCAACTGGAAAAAAATCAAGCAGAAGCTAGTCGTTTTAACGAAAAAACAAAACCAGGCAAGATTGACAACAACCGTCAAGAAAAAGAACGTTTGGAAGAAGAAATCCAATTTCTCAATCAAGAGCTAAAAGACGGCCAAGAAATCGTTTCTCTTTCTGGAACCTTGACTCTTGAATTTGGAGGCACTTCAGAGAATGTCTATGCAGGGATGGATGAGAACTTCCGCCGTTATCAACCAGCTATTTTGACTTGGTATGAAACAGCCCAGCATGCCTTTGACCGTGGAGCTGATTGGCAAAATATGGGAGGAGTTGAGAACCATTTAGATGGAGGACTCTACCACTTCAAGTCAAAATTTAATCCAATGATCGAAGAATTTGTTGGCGAATTCAACCTCCCAACAAGTATTCTTTATCCCCTTGTTAACAAGGCCTATCAATTACGAAAAAAACTAAGAAATAAACAGTAAGGTGACCTATGACATTCAATATTATTAGTAGGGAAGAATTTTACCAACACTCTCTTACTACTTCCAATCACTCTTTTTTACAGAGTATTGAAATGGCTGATTTGCTTCAAAAAAGAGGCGCAACTATTCAATATATTGGATGGAAAGAGCAAGGAACATTAGCTATCTCTGCCATTTTATATAGCCTACCCATGACAGGAGGCTTGCATTACGAAATCAATAGTGGACCAATCGTGACGGATGCTCGCTACCTACCAGATTTTTACGAAGCATTGCAGGATTATGTAAAAGAAAATGGTGGTATCGAATTTATTTTAAAACCTTATGACCACTATCAAGTTTTCGATAGCAATGGAAACCCGACCGAAGAAGAGCAAAAACAACTTCTCCATTCATTACTGGATCTTGGCTATCAATTTGATGGCTTACAAGTAGGCTATCCAGGAGGAGAACCTGTTTGGCATTATCTGAAAGACCTAACTGATTATGATGCGAAATCTCTCCTAAAATCCTTCAACAAAAACTGTAGCCGTAATATTACGACTGCCCTTAACTATGACATTTCCATCCGAAATATTAGTAGAGATGAGATCCCTCAGTTTAAACAAATTATTGAGGAAACTGGAAAACGTCAAGGCTTTGAAGACAAGAGCCTGGACTACTACTACGATCTCTATGATACCTTTGGAGACAAAGCAGAATTTCTCATTGCTGAAATCAATACAGCAGATGCAATCGCTTACTTAGACCAGAAGATTTCCTTGCTCAATCCTTCATCCAAACAATATGAGCAACAATTGCAAAAATTAGAGAAACAAAAGACAATTGTCCGGGAGACCTTGGCGGACGAAACGGTTGAAACAGTACCCTTAGCCTGCGCCCTGATCATCTATAATCCATCAGAAGTGACCTATTTGTTTGGTGGTTCGTATACCAAATATCAGAAATTCTCTGCAGCCTTCTTGATTCAATACCATGCCATGAAGCGTGCACTAGAAAAAGGAATCACCTTATACAATTTCCTTGGTATTCAAGGGATCTTCGACGGTTCAGACGGCGTTCTTCGTTTTAAACAAAACTTCAATGGCTATATCGTTCGTAAGATGGGAACCTTCCGTTATTACCCAAATCCTCTGAAATTTAAAGCCTTGTCCTTGATCAAACGAATCTTAGGACGCTCATAAAAAAACAAAAGCCAGCTTACTAGCTGGTTTTTTTAAGATAAAAAAAGACGAGAAATCTCTCGTCTTATATATTTTCGATTAGTTTACGAAGTTCAACAATGCCAAGAAGCTTTCTGGATCAAGTGATGCACCACCAACAAGAGCTCCATCAACGTCTGGACAAGCCATGTACTCAGCAACGTTTTCAGGTTTCACTGAACCACCGTATTGGACACGTACTTTGTCAGCTACTTCTTGACCGAAGTCAGCAGCTACAACGTCACGAACCACTTTACACATTTTTTGTGCATCGTCTTGTGATGCAGATTTACCAGTACCGATCGCCCAGATTGGCTCATAAGCGATAACAGATGCAGCTACTTGCTCAGGAGTCAAACCAGCCAAAGCAGCAGATACTTGAGCACCTACGAATTCAGCCGCTTTACCAGCTTCGTAAGTTTCAAGACTTTCACCACAACAGATGATTGGAAGCAAACCATTAGCAAAGATTGCTTTTGCTTTTTTGTTGATGTCTTCGTCTGTTTCGTGGAAGTAATCACGACGTTCTGAGTGACCGATCACAACATAGTCCGTACCGATTTCTTTCAAAACTTGTGGGCTAGTTTCACCAGTGAAGGCACCAGCGTTTTCAAAGTAGCAGTTTTGAGCAGCAACTTTAAGGTTTGAACCTTTAGCAGCAGCAAGAACAGTTGTCAAGTCAAGAGCAGGTGCAGCAATCCCAGCTTCAACAAGATCAGATGAAGGAAGTTTTGATGCTACTGCTTCAACGAATGCTTTAGCTTCTTCTGGGTTTTTGTTCATTTTCCAGTTACCAGCAATAAATGGTTTACGTGACATTTCACATACCTCGTTTTTCTAATTTTATACTAACTATTTTACCATAATTTTCGTGATAATGAAAGGTTGCACAAACTCTTTTACTTTATAAAACAATAAAAACCCCGTCTTCACGGGGTTTTCTGTCTGTCTATATAATTGTTAATCTGGGAACTAGATCGAATTAAGCTTCGATTTCAGTAACCATACCTGAACCAACAGTACGTCCACCTTCACGGATTGAGAATGTAGTACCTTGTTCAACGGCGATTGGGTGGATCAACTCAACGTCGATAGTCACGTTATCACCAGGCATTACCATTTCAGTTCCAGCTGGAAGTTCGATAGATCCAGTTACGTCAGTTGTACGGAAGTAGAACTGTGGACGGTAGTTGTTGAAGAATGGAGTATGACGTCCACCTTCTTCTTTAGTAAGGATGTAAACTTCACCTTTGAATTTAGTGTGTGGGTTGATTGAACCTGGTTTAGCGATAACTTGTCCACGTTCGATTTCATCACGTTGGATACCACGAAGAAGCACACCAACGTTGTCCCCTGCAAGACCTTCGTCAAGTTGTTTACGGAACATTTCAACACCAGTAACAACCGCTTTTTGGATTTCTTCTTTAATACCAACGATTTCGATTTCGTCGTTGACTTTAACGATACCACGGTCGATACGTCCTGATGCTACAGTACCACGTCCAGTGATTGAGAATACGTCTTCGACTGGAAGAAGCAATGGTTTGTCAGTATCGCGTTCTGGTTCTGGGATGTACTCATCAACAGTGTTCATCAAGTCCATGATGATGTCTTCGTATTTAGCATCACCTTCAAGAGCTTTAAGAGCTGAACCTTGGATAACTGGAAGGTCATCACCTGGGAAATCGTATTCTGAAAGAAGGTCACGGATTTCCATTTCAACCAATTCAAGCAATTCTTCATCGTCAACCAAGTCAACTTTGTTCATGAAGACGATCAAGTGTTTAACACCAACCTGACGTGAAAGAAGGATGTGCTCACGAGTTTGTGGCATTGGTCCGTCAGTTGAAGCTACTACAAGGATAGCTCCGTCCATTTGAGCGGCACCAGTGATCATGTTTTTAACGTAGTCCGCGTGTCCTGGAGCGTCGATGTGAGCGTAGTGACGTTTTTCAGTTTCGTACTCAACGTGCGCAGTGTTGATAGTGATACCGCGTTCGCGTTCTTCTGGAGCAGCATCGATAGACGCATAGTCTTTAGGTTGGTTAACTGATGAAGGCAAGCGACGTGCCAAAACAGTTGTGATAGCTGCAGTTAGGGTAGTTTTACCGTGGTCAACGTGTCCGATAGTACCAATGTTAACGTGTGGTTTACTACGATCGTATTTTTCTTTTGCCATTTGAGTAAAAGCCTCCAATAAAATATATTTTATAGATAGACAGTAGGCAATACAGTCTAACTTTCCTTACTATTTTATCAAATTTCGTCTAAATTGCAAGTGTTTTACTAGCTTTTTTTCTTATTTCTTTTTTCTTAAAGGAATTTATCTAAATGAAAGTTTGTGAAATCTCATTTCCACTTCTTTTTTGAAATAAACAGCTGGATATTTCATTCTTTGCGACCTATTTTACATGTTTTTTCACAATCATTTTCACTTTATTCCATTAAAAAACCAATCCCTTTAATTGGGATTGGTTTTAAGGGGTCACGATTAACCAGAATTACGCAATCCTGTCGCGACACCATTGATCGTGATATGAATCAACTTGTCCTGATCGGCAGGCAATTCACCGCGTCTTTGGCGTTTAATTAATTCTAATTGAATATAGTTCAGAACATTAAAGTATGGCATACGATAATCTAAACTATCTTTTAGATAAGGGTTCTCAGCCAAGAGTTCATCATGACCTTCAATCTGTAAAATAACATCCTTAGTCAATTGCCACTCGTCCAGGATAATATTGAAGATGTCACGAACCTCTTCTTCTTCACACAGCTTGGCGTATTCAAAAGCAATGTTCATATTGGCTTTTGAAAGCACCATATCTACGTTTGAAAGAAGAGACTTGAAGAATGGCCATTTTTGGTACATATAACGCAAGGTTTCAATGTTTTCAGGATCAGCATCAATAAATTCTTTAAAACTAGACCCTACACCGTACCAACCAGGGAACATGACCCGGCTCTGTGACCATGAGAAGACCCAAGGAATAGCACGCAAGCCACCGATTTCTTTGATGGTCTTACGGGCTGCTGGACGGGAACCAATATTGAAACTAGAAATGGCCTTAATCGGACTGGATTCGAAGAAGTAATCATAGAAATGGTCATTGCCAAACACCAATTCACGATAAATATCGTAGCTACGATTGACAATCTGGTCCATAATCTCATTGTACTGATCGGACATGCTCTTTTCACTCTTCTTCTTAGCAATCATCCGGTTAATCGTTGCAGATACCAACATTTCCAAGTTGTAATAAGCTGCATCCTTGTTTCCATATTTATTGCCAATGACCTCACCTTGCTCCGTCAAACGAATGCGGTCATTAATGGATCTCAATGGTTGCGAGGTGATGGCTTCATAGGTTGGACCGCCCCCACGACCAACTGTTCCACCACGGCCATGGAAGAAGGTAATCTTCACACCAAACTCGTCGCCAATCGCTGTTAATTGTTGCTGGGCCTTATAAAGAGTCCAACAAGAAGATAAATAACCACCATCTTTGTTACTATCTGAATAACCAAGCATAATTTCTTGGTAGTTATTCTTAGAAGCAATCCAGCGTTTAGCAATTGGAAGTGATAGATACTTTCTCATTGTATCTTCAGATTGATCCAAGTCTTCGATTGTCTCAAAGAGGGGAACAATTTGCACACGTGCGCTTTCCTTGTCAATCAGTCCCACTTCTTTCAGCATGATAGCCAACTCAAGCATATCCGATACACTGGTTGCATGAGAAATAATGGTTTGGCGAATGACATCTTCTCCTAAGCGGTCTTTTAATTCACGCGCTGTTTGGAAAATAGCTAATTCTTTTTCAAGCAATTCTGATTTTTCTGCATGGGTAGCAGATAAAATCCGAGGATCTTCTAACAACTCTTGTAAAAGCAACTCGCACTTTTCGTCTTCTGACAAATCACTGTAATGGTCATTGATTCCAGCTTCTTTGAGAAGTTCCGCAACACAGGCTTCATGGACACTCGAATCTTGACGCATATCGATCGAAGCCAAGAAGAATCCAAAAACTTCTACTGCTTCTAATAACTCAGCAAACTCTCCTGAGATTAAGGCCTCTGCCTTATTTTCAATCAATGATTCTTGAATAAGAGTCAAATCCTGTTTAAATTCTTCAACTGTTTCGTAATAAGGAGGGCGATCTTCTGCCAACTCTTGGATAGCTCCACTGATGCGATTGCCAATATAATCAGAAACCACCCCTTGTTGATGGGTATGAGCACCGAGAAGACGCTCAACCGGATGACGGTCATCTACTGTTGAGCCAACGACAGACCATTCCTTAATATTCAATAAGGTTTGGACCAACTTGGATTGAATATAATGGAAGGCCCGACGGTAGGGCTCCTTCTCTCTAAAGACAGATGTATCACTGGAACGGGCAGCCATCTCTTCAACCGCTTGACTGGTTTTTGAAAGATTGGTAGAGAGGGAGAAGTTCCGATAAAGACTAGAGATTTTCTGAATATAATAGTTCAGAATGACTTCACTTTGAATCGTAGCTGATCGCTTCAAGGTCTCTGCAGTTACAAAAGGATTCCCATCCCGGTCTCCACCGATCCACATTCCCATCGTAATCGGTTTGGGGTGTTGCAACTCAATCCCTTGCTCTTTGGCAAGACGTTTGTATTCCAACATTAAGTTGGGAACAGCCTGAAGGAAGGAGCTATTATAGTATTCCATGACGTTGGTAATCTCATTGGTTACCTTAAGTTTCTTTTCACGGATCATATCGGTTTGCATCATAATTTCGATATTCCGACGCAAATTATTGTACCATTTGGTCTCGTTCATCAAGCCAGCTTTTACATCTCGATGTTGGCGCAAAAGACTGTGAATGTGAGTGGTTAAGTCCAACATGGTTTTCCGTTGCACTTGGGTCGGATGAGCGGTCAGTACCGGTACTACATTGAGGTGCTCCAAGATTTCCTGTGCATTTTCAGTCTCAGCTACCTGGCGAATGGTGGATGATAGTTTCCCTAGATAGTCTTGCCCCACATTATTTTGATGATTGATTTCAAAAGCCAAATCGACATCTTCAGAAATATTAATCAACAAGGGGAGAATGGCAAAGTAACGAGAAATCACGGTCATCTCTTCATTTGATAGCTCTTTGACAATTTGATCCAATTTTAAATAGTCTTTTGAAACAGATAGTTTTTTCAATTCAAGAATCTTATCAAAGGTTTCTGGACTCACCAAATTTTTAGCAATATCTTCTAAAATAGTGGTTAAAATCTCTGCTTCTTCTTTGATAATTTCTTTGTTGGTATAGCTCTCTAGTTTTTGTAAAGTCATGATAACTCCTTTCTTTACTCACTCCGATTTAGTAATAGCTCTGAATTTTCTGAGGCTTCTCGTAAGAAGGGTCCTCTTGAGTAGCTAGGGCGCGCTTTTCACTCGCATCAATATTTAAGACAAGGGCAATCGCAATGGATAAGACCCACAAACTATTTCCTCCTTGTGAAAGGAAGGGAAAGGTCACCCCTGTCGAAGGAATCAGCCCAGAAATCCCACCAATGTTGATGAAGGTTTGGGTCAGGAGCATCCCTCCTATACCAATCGCCATCATTGAATTAAATGGATCTCTTGCCCGAATCCCGACAAGAATAATGCGTAAAATTAAGAAGAACAACAAGGCTAGGATGAGACTAGCTCCCACAAAACCAAGTTCTTCAATAACGATTGAAAAGACAAAGTCTGTATGAGCTTCTGGGAGGTACCCTTGCTTTTCAATCGAATTTCCAAGCCCCAAGCCAAACCAGCCCCCATTACTCATGGCGTAATAAGAATTGGCTAGTTGGTGTCCCGAATCTGATAAATCATTAAAGGGGTTATAAAAAGCACTGAATCGTTTTGCTACATAGCCAAAGACAGGGATCTTAGAAAAACGCTCTACCCCGATTAGCTGAATAGAATAAAGAAGAACGGTTGAGCCTCCTACTAGGATAGCTAATAGGCTTGAGAACCAGCGGTAAGCTATCCCACTTGCACTAATCATAATTAAGGTTGTCAGTGCAAGAATGGTCGCATTTCCTAAGTCTGGCATGATGACTACAATAGCAATCAGGAAGAGCACCATCCAACGCCAATCCGACAAATCTCGAGGAAGCCATTGATTGTGGGTTAACGCTTGGTAATCATATCGTTGAATTTCTTCTTGCTTTTTGGAGAAGACCAAGGCCAAGTACCAGACGATAATAATCTTCAAATACTCAGCTGGCTGAATAGAGAAACCTCCAAAACTCAACCATCCATGTGCACCATTCACCGTATCTGTGATGAAACGCGATAGCAAGAGAAGGATTGTCTCAGCTATAATGAAAATTCCAATGAAGCGCTTTTTCTTAAGGACATTTAATTTCACCTTATAGGTAATCAAAATAGTGATCAAACTTAGAACAAAAAAGATCCCCTGGCTTCTGATCATACCAAATGGACTAACCCCTTTTTGGATGGCTAAGGCACTCGTTGTCGAGTAGACTACAATCAATCCCAATACTGACAAAAGGAGGTAAGGGATCAGGATTGAATAGTTTAAAAAATGACGTTTTTCTAATTTCATGTAACACCCATACTTCTAATTTTCAAATTTCATTATATCACCTTTCAATAGTAAAAAAAAGGAAAGACCAAATAAGATTCGGTTTTCACTTTCAAAAGATGATCAAACAGACCAGTCTAACTCTTATTTCTACTTCAACTATTGTGAGGAAGCAAGGAAAATCAACCCTCTGATTCACTATAATATCATCTTGTTTTTCCTGTTTTCGGACCCTTTGTTTTGCCTTTTTCCATCTTTTACGGTAAAATGATTCTGTATGAGAAAAAGGATTAAACCAATTGTCCTCTTTGTCTTTTTCGCAAGTATCTTTTCCTTTTTGATAATTTCTAAAACAGTAGCAGATATCCAAAGGAATCAACTTGCTAGAAACAAGACCCTACAAGAGGCAAAGACAACCAATCAAACAAAAATCCCATCTTCCTCTTCTTCTGACTCAGTTGAAGAATTAGATCAAGAATTTTTGAATCGACCAATTATTGATATCTCTGGTTGGCAATTGCCAAGCGAGATTGATTATGATCTCTTAGCACAGAATGTTTCTGGAGTCATTGTTCGAGTTCATAGTGGCGCTCAAGCTAAAAAAGAAAATGCTGCGACTTATTTAAATGGAATTGACAAATCATACGAAACTCATATTAAAGAGTTTCAAAAACGAAATATTCCAGTTGCGGTATATGCTTACGTAGCTGCCAAGGACAAAAAAGAAATGGAAAAGGAAGCAGAAGAGTTCTATCAGGCGTCCAAAAAATACAAACCAACCTATTATTGGTTGGATGTAGAAGAAAAAACCATGGATGATATGAACGCTGGAGTGGAAGCTTTCCGTGCCAAGCTAGAATCATTGGGAGCCAAAAATATCGGAATCTATATCGGGACCTATTTCATGGAAGAACATAGTATCTCCACTGATAAATTTACCGCCCTCTGGATTCCAACTTATGGCTATGATGACGGCTACTACAATGCAGCTCCATCTACTGATAACGAGTATGATCTTCATCAGTACACCTCTCAGGGCAATTGAATGGCTTTACCCACTACTTGGACTTGAACCAGATTGCGCCAACACAAGATCAAGAAAAGATCTACCGAAAACTATTTACAGTCGAAAAAAATTAAAAGAGGCAACTGCCTCTTTTTCTCTTGAACGGAAACTCAAAGAGTATGATATAATGTTAGGAAATTAAGAGAAAGAGAAGAGTGAGATGGCAAAAAAACAAAAAGTAAAAAAAACATTGGTTGAACAAATCTTGCAAAAAGCAAAAACCGACCATACAGGATTGCAAATCAATGCCCTTGAGGGAATCATCCCAGAAGGGATTACGACTGATCAAATCTATAAGACACTGGCTCTAACAGGTGATAAAACTGGTCCCGTCATTGGGATTGTTCCCATCTCTTCCCACTTGTCAGAGAAAAAATTGGCCAAACTATCTGGCAATAAAAAAGTTAGTATGATTCCGCAAAAAGACTTGGAAAAGACAACGGGCTATGTCCATGGGGCCAATAATCCTGTTGGCATTCGACAAAAACACAACTACCCTATTTTTATTGACCAGTCTGCCCTGGAACTTGATCAGATGATTGTCTCTGCAGGTGAAGTTGGTCATAGTATTCAAATCAAGGCACAAGATTTAGCTGATTTTGTCAAGGCTAGCTTCGAAGACTTAGTCGAGTAAAGGACCAAACACATATGAAACTATATTTTATCCGCCACGGACGTACTGAGTGGAACGAGGAAGGACGTTTTCAAGGAGCCAATGGCGATTCACCACTTCTTCCTTCTTCCATTCAGCAAATCAAAAAACTAGGGCATTCCCTCTCATCGATAAGATTTGATGCCGTCTTTTCTAGTGATTTAAAACGGGCAGTCGACACCGCCCAACTGATTATGGTTCAAAATCAGTTCCCCATCCATGTAGAAGAAATCTCTGACTTGCGGGAATGGAGTCTAGGACAATTGGAAGGATGTAAAATTGATACCATTCGATCCAAATATCCTCAAGAAATGGAAGCTTTCCGCCACGATCTATCACAATTCCATCACGATCTATTCGATGCAGAATCCCTTTCTGATACAACCAAGCGGACCTGTGATTTTGTGAAAAGCTTGAAAGGAAAAAAATTCGATACCGTTCTTATCGTTGGCCATGGGGCTAATTTAACCGCTTCGATCCGGACTCTACTTGGCTATAAACCAGAAGAACTTCGCAAAAATGGTGGTCTCACCAATGCCAGTGTGACCATTTTGACTACAGATGATTTTGAGCACTTTGACCTCTTACAATGGAATGATACTTCCTATTTGGAAGACTAAAAAACACTGATAGCAAGATAATTGTTTTAGAATAGAGGCAAAGTCTATTTAGAAACTTTCCTTAGGTGAATGCGGACGTCAGCGAACTTCGAAGAAGTTCCATGACTAATTAAGATACAAAGGGCGTCTGCGGATAAAGTCAAAATAGGAAGCCCGTGTTCAATTAGTTTTGGACCCCTTCGCTTTTTAATTTCAAAGCTCAGGCTAAAACAGTTTCCCAAACTGTTTTACTCCCAAAACTCCCGAGTTCCTGAAACAATTTAGTTTCAGGAACTTTTCTCACTGCGGAAAGTTTTTAATCTTCTTAAATAACAAAAAAATAAAAGTTATTTTTTGAAAATCATCTAGTTGTCTTATGTAAAACAATAGTCTGTATACATTCAAAAACACTGATCTTGCGATCAGTGTTTTCTTTTAGCTTATTTCATAGTTGGGAAGAGCAATACGTCACGGATAGTAGTTGTATCAGTAAGGAGCATGCAGAGACGGTCGATACCGATTCCCAATCCTCCTGTTGGTGGCATACCATATTCAAGAGCTTCTACATAATCGTAGTCAATTCCAGTTGCTTCGTCGTCTCCCAATTCTTTGGCACGTGCCTGCGCTTCGAAACGCTCCAATTGGTCGATTGGGTCGTTCAATTCTGTAAAGGCATTAGCATATTCCTTGGTCATGATGAAGAGCTCGAAACGATCTGTGAAACGAGGATCCTCATCATTCTTCTTAGCCAATGGAGATACAGCTACAGGGTGTCCATAGACAAAGGTTGGTTGTGTCAAGGTTTCTTCTACATATTCCTCGAAGAAGGCATTGATGATATGCCCCACTTCAGTGTAGTGTTTTTCAACTGGCACATGTTTTTCTTTGGCAAGGGCTGCTGCTTCTTCAAAGCTCATTTCCTGCCAGAAGTCAACACCAGCAATTTCCTTGATGGCATCCACCATGTGGACACGCTTGAATGGTTCATTGATCTTGATTTCAGTTCCTTGGTAGTTAACAGGACCATCCCCATGAATGGCTTTCGCAGCGTGTTGGATAATCCCTTCCGTCAAGTCCATAATATCTTGGTAGTCAGCATAGGCTTGGTAGACTTCGATGGAGGTGAATTCAGGGTTGTGGGTAGCATCCATTCCTTCGTTACGGAAGATACGTCCGATTTCATAGACGCGCTCCATTCCACCAACGATCAAACGTTTCAAGTGAAGCTCGGTCGCGATACGAAGTACCATGTCAATGTTTTGGGCATTGTGGTGAGTGATAAACGGACGCGCAGATGCTCCACCAGCTTCATTGTGAAGAACAGGTGTTTCTACTTCAAGGAAGCCTTGACCATCCAAGTAACGACGGATTTCTGAAATGATTTTCGAACGGGTTACAAAGCGGTTAAAGCTTTCACGGTTCGAAATCAAATCCAAGTAGCGTTTGCGGTAGATGGTTTCCACATCAGACAAGCCATGGAATTTTTCAGGCAAGGGACGAAGGGCTTTAGACAAATGGGTGATGTGAGTAGCTTTGATGGAAAGTTCACCCATGTCTGTCCGCATTACTTCACCTTCTACCCCAAGGAAATCTCCAAGGTCAGCCTTTTTGAAAATTTCATAATTTTCTTCACCGACCGCATCTTTCCGAACGTAAATTTGGATTTGACCTTCACGGTCTTGAAGGTGGCCAAAGCCAACCTTCCCTTTCCCACGTTTGGTTACAAGACGACCCGCAATAATGGCCGTTTCGTTCAAATCATGAAGTTGTTCTTTATCTAATTCTGAATATTTTTCTTTCAATTGACCAGAATCTGCAGTTCGTTCGAATCGCTTTCCAAATGGGTCGATTCCTTGTTCACGAAGGGCCGCCATCTTTTCACGACGGACAATCTGCTGGTCATTTAATTCTTCCATATGTTCAGTAGTCATTTGGAACCTCCTAAGTTATTCTCCCCTATTTTATCATATTTGACGGGGAAATACACTATTCTTGAGCAGGAAAAATGAAAAAAGGAATGGAAGGAAAGGGTTCCTTCTCCCTTTTCCATCACATTCCATTCATTCATGATCAAATTCTGCTTCATCCGACTCAAGCATGTAGGTCATTCATCCTTATTCATAGCGAAGAGCTTCAATTGGATCGAGTTTTGATGCCTTACTTGCTGGTAGGATACCGAAGACAATTCCAACGCAAGCTGAGAAGATGATACTTCCGATAGCCACTGACATGGAGACGACTGGTGGTCCTTCTAGAGCACCTGCGGCAGCTGTAGCGATGAGGGCATTGACACCGTAGGCCAATCCCAGCCCGAGAATTCCTCCCATCATGGTCAAGACCATGGATTCGATGAGAAATTGAATCAAGATTTTTCCACGAGTAGCTCCGAGGGCTTTTCTCAGACCGATTTCACGTGTCCGCTCAGTCACAGAAACCAACATGATATTCATGACCCCAATCCCACCAACGAGAAGGGAGATTCCTGCAATCGCTCCGATGACTGTTGTCATAATACTGAGCATTTGATTGGTCTGCTCCAAGATACTATCCATGTTAAAGATTTGGAACTCTCCTTGGCGAACTCCCGATAACTCGGTTAATTTTTTCGCCGCTTCGATCCCAGTTGGTTTAATCTGTTTGACATCCGGGATATGCACCACAATAGTAGAAATTTCTTCTGTTCCAAATTCTGAAGCTACTTGGGTATTGGCCATCAAGGCACTTCCTCCAGAAGAAACCCCGTATAATGCAGATCCAGCATTTGGATCCTTGAAGATCCCTACCACCCGATAGTTGTTGTCTCCGACAGCAACCACTTGGTTGAGGGCACTTTCCGTCCCAAATAAGGTCGAAGCTAAGCCTTCATCCAACATGATGACCCGTGAGAAACTCTGATAATCTGAAGGATTCAGTTTTCTTCCTGAAACCAATTCAAATTTTCTTACTGAGAAATAAGTATCATTGACTCCCATGATATTGACCCCTTCAGATTTTTTCTTCTGATAGGAGATAGTGGCATTGGCCGTATTACCAACATAGTAGCCATCAATGCCAGGAATCTTGGTCAATTCCTTGACCCATTCTTCTTGAACGACGGGTGGTGTTTCAAGGATTGGGTTGTCAACGTCCTCGCTACTTTCCTCTCCATAGCCAGCTGGCGGTGACATTCCTTGGTCTTCTTCACTGGCAACACCGCCTTCGCCACCACCTTCTGCGCCTCCTTCTTCTGAGACAGGTTCCGGGCCAAGATTAAAACCAGTCATGTAGCCACTCTTTCGGGCGGAATAGGAAATCTGAACATATTGTTGATCCTTGGTAAAGGTCTTAGTCACTCCCGCTTTCATCCCATCTCCGAGAGCCATGATGACAACGACCGAGGCAACCCCGATGATAATCCCTACCATGGTTAAGAACGATCTCATTTTATGTCCCATAATGGAACTAATAGCGAATTTCCAGTTCTGCATCAGGCCCTCCTTTCGTTACGGCTATCCGAAGAAATCACTCCATCTCGAATGACAATCTGACGTTTGGCATAGGCAGCAATCTCCGTTTCATGGGTCACCATGATAATGGTTTTGCCTTCTTGATTGAGTGCTGTCAAGAGCTCCATAATTTGATCGCCAGTTTTGGAGTCGAGAGCTCCAGTTGGTTCATCCGCTAAGATAATAGAAGGATGATTGACCAAAGCACGCGCAATGGCCACCCGTTGTTTTTGCCCTCCAGACAATTCCGAAGGAAGATGGTGCATCCGCGTATCTAGTTCAACTTTCTTTAAAAATTGTTCAGCTAATTCCTTTCGTTTAGAAGGATTCACTCCTGCATAAATCAAGGGAAGCTCGACGTTTTGAAAGGCATTGAGTTTTGATAGGAGAAAGAATTGTTGGAAGACAAAGCCAATTTGCTCATTGCGAACTTGGGCTAACTTCTTCTCACTGAGGTTCCCAACCTCTTCCCCTTCTAGTCTGTACTCACCACTGGTCGGACGATCGAGAAGTCCAATGATATTCATTAGGGTCGATTTCCCAGAACCAGAAGGTCCCATAATGGCTAGAAATTCTCCCTCTTCTACTTCTAAATGGATATCCTTTAATACCTGTAAGGTTTGATCGCCATTTTTATAACTTTTATTGATATTTTTCAGCTCAATCAATTTTGTCATATTTTCCGACCTCTTTCCCATCTTCCAAATCGCCAGAAGGGTTGATGATCACTTGCGCATCTTTCTTCAAACCAGATAAGACTTCTTGATTTTCTGCATCTGCATTTCCTAAGGTAACATTGACTTTTTTAGCCTTGCCAGCTTCAATCGTCCAAACATAGCTTTGATCGCCGTCTGATAAGACACTTGTCACAGGAACTAAAGGATGGATGGTTGAACTTTTTACTTCAATATTGACAGAGAAACCTTGTTTCAAATCACCAATCTCACTGGTAATATCTACCGTAAACGGATATTTAGCTCCCCCTGTTCCTTGTCCAGAACCTGCGGCATTTGCACCAGCCTGACCAGCATCTGTCGGATAGTTGGCAACGTAGCTAATCTTTCCAGTCCATTTTTTTCCAGGATAGACCTTAGAGGTTAAGGTCACTTCTTGACCAACTGAAATGTTGGCTAGATTGTATTCAGACAACTCACCTTTTACTTGAAGGTTACCGTTGCTGACGATATGAACAAGGGTTTGGTTGGTTCCGGTTGTTGATTTGGAAACATCTTTATTGACTTCTACAACCGTTCCATCTGTACTACTTTTTACGGTTGTAGCATCCAACAAGGCCTTGGCTTTTTCCATATTGGCTACTGCATCCGCACGAGCATCGCGCAAATCTCCCACTTGTGTATCCAAGGAGCGTTGGGCTTGAGAGGCCGAACTGCTATCTGCTTCCTCATCCCCTGTTGTATCAATGGTCACTCCATTGGTCAAGAGATCGTTCAATTGACGATCTGCCTTATTGACCGCACGTACCGCCGCGTCATAGGCAGATTGCGCTTCTGTACTACTATATTGAACAATAGCTTGGCCAGCGGTTACTTGATCCCCGACATTCACTAAGATCGATTGCAAATCTCCTTTGGTTCCGTCAAAGTAAATATATTGTTCTTGATTGGCTGTGACCTTACCTGTCAATAGAACAGAGGAAGCAATCGAACCTTCTTTCACGGTTTGTACCATAGGTGTTATATCGACCATTTCTTCAGGGCCACTACTTGATTTTCCAAAAGCAAGCCAGCTCCCCATTCCTACAACTGCTATTGCAGCACCTGTCGCTGTAATAATTTGCCATTTTTTAAATTTCTTCATTTCTTTCCTCCAGTATTCGAAAGCGTTTCAATTTATAAGTTTAGTATATCATATTTCCTCATTTTTCAATTCAGAATCATCTGTTTTGCACGTTTTTTTTGCTATCTTGTTTTCTCCTCCTATTCAACGATGGTAATTTCTTGATTTTTGTAACCTTTGTTGTTACAATGAAAGTGTAAATCAACAAAGGAGTACTGACCATGAAAGAATTTGATATTATCTCCATTGGTGGAGGTAGCGGAGGGATTGCTACCATGAACCGAGCTGGAGAACATGGAGCCCGCGCTGCTGTTATTGAAGAAAAGCAGCTAGGTGGGACCTGTGTCAACAAAGGATGTGTCCCTAAAAAAATTATGTGGTATGGCGCCCAAATTGCTGAAGCCATTCGTGATTACGGTCCAGATTATGGGTTTACTTCTGAACAGACCCATTTTGATTTTGCGACCCTAAGAAAAAATCGCGAAGCTTATATTAATCGGGCTCGTTCTTCTTATGATGGCAGTTTTAAACGAAATGGTGTGGAGTATATCCAAGGTCGCGCACGCTTTGTCGACCCTCATACAGTTGAAGTCAACGGGGAAACCATCAAGGCTAAACACATTGTGATCGCTACAGGGGCTCATGCTTACATCCCAGATTTACCAGGTGCAGACTTAGGAGAAACCTCTGACGATGTCTTTGCTTGGGAAGAACTACCAAAATCAGTTGCCATTATTGGCGCTGGCTACATTGCGGTAGAACTAGCCGGTGTCCTCCATGCCCTTGGTGTTAAGACAGACCTCTTCGTTCGAGGGGATCGTCCCTTAAGAAAGTTTGATTCTTACATTGTCGATGGCTTAATGGAGGAGATGGATAAACAAGGATTGCCTCTCCATCCTCACAAGGTTCCTGTCCGACTCACGAAGGAAGAAAATGGTCAAATCCGAGTTTATTTTGAAGATCAAACATCTTTTGTCGCTGATCATGTCATCTGGGCGACCGGCCGAAAACCAAACGTCCAAGACCTCCATCTAGAAGCTGCAGGTGTCACCTTAAATGAAAAAGGATTCATTGCAGTGGATGAATACCAGAATACGGTTGTTCCTGGCATCTATGCTCTTGGGGATGTCACAGGAGAAAAAGAATTAACTCCTGTCGCTATCAAGGCAGGGCGTACCCTATCCGAACGTCTCTTTAATGGAAAAACCGATGCTAAAATGGACTACACAACCATTCCGACCGTTATCTTTTCCCATCCTGCTATTGGTACAGTCGGTCTCACTCAAGAAGAAGCCGAAAAACAATATGGAAAAGAAGCTATCAAGGTCTATACTTCAAGTTTCGCCTCTATGTATTCAGCTGTGACCCAACATCGTCAGTTGGCTAAATTTAAACTCATCACTGCAGGACCGGAAGAAACCGTTGTCGGTCTCCATGGTCTTGGGTATGGGGTGGATGAAATGATCCAAGGATTTGCCGTTGCTATCAAGATGGGAGCGACAAAAGCTGATTTCGATGCGACCGTCGCTATTCATCCAACTGGATCCGAAGAATTCGTTACCATGCGCTAATATCAGAAAAGGTTTGTTTGACAAGCCTTTTTCTTATGTTTAAATTTTAATGGATCATCATTGGAGCTACCATAGTCTAACCTTTCATTTTAACTTTCTTTCCTTACATTTTTGTAAGATAACAAGGTTTGATAAGATAACCATCAGATTCACTAATAGATTTCAACATCCATATAAAAGAGCCCGAAGATACGCTTCAGGCTCTGTTTATTTAAGGCAAGATAGCAATGGCACGAACAGGTGAACCAGTTGCCTTGTCCCAGTGAGGGAAGGCAATTGAAATCAAGGCACCTACGGCTGGCACTTGATCCAAGTGGTTCAAGACTTCTACTTGGTAGATATTTTGCTCCAAAAGGTAGTATTCATTGACCAAGCCGTGTTCTGCTGCTGGAATACCAGCATCTGTGTCAAAGGTTTCATGACCCACAGCCTTGACATGGCGTTCATGAATCAAGAATTCCAAGGCTTCACGGCTCCATCCTGGACTTTGTTGAACCCCATTTTCATCTAGATTACGCATAGCATCTTGATCTGGCCAACGTTTTGACCAATCACTACGGAAGGCAACAAAAGCACCCTCAGCAATTTGTCCATGTTCAGCTTCAAAATCTAAGATATCTTGTTTGCTCAAGATAAAGTTTGGGTTCGCGGCTACTTCTTTAGACTTGTCAATAACATAGAGTGGTAAGAGGAGATCTTTGAGGTCAATCTCATCCAACCAACGGCCCCCTTCTACAAAGTGAATTGGTGCATCGATATGCGTTCCGTATTGACCAACCACTGTAAATTTTTGGACATGGAAGCCATCTTTTAATGTGAAGAGGTCTTCTTGTTGCAAGGCAGGAAGAGCTGGGAAGTGAGGACTTTCTGCATTGATTTGATGACTCAAGTCCACCCATTTTTTAGCTTGCAATTCTTTATAAATACTTAGTAAATCTGACATATGGATTCCTTTCCTATAAGTGCTACATGGCATAAATGAATAAGGTTATTATAACAGTCCATCCCATCATCCACAATGATTTGCGTTAATCTTGTTTTCTTGAATAGGATATAGTTTCAAGCTATAATTATTGAAAACATCAAAAAAGAGGCCGGGACAAAAGTCCTAGCTTCTCAATTGTCTTTGGATTATCGAGCAAGACGCAGTGGTTGAGTGGGCTCTACCACGCTGATTTCATCAGCTTTTATAGCCCTACTCAACTGTGTGGAGGTGGGACCACGAAATCGAATTCTAACGAATTACCGATTTCTGTCCCACTCTCTTTCTTACTCAGCCTATTACTGTTTAAATGCATCTAGCAGAACTTGGAATTCTTCGTTGGTCAAAGTGATCCCCTTGCCCATCTTCGTATGGTCAGGGCTCCAAGTTCGGATATCATACTTGGCAGGTGCTCCATTAAAGCTAACCCGGTTTAACTCCTTGGTCCATCCTTTTTCATTTTCAGATAAGACCAAGAGTTGTTCTTCAATTTCAAAACTAAAATCTGCCATTTCATACTCCTTTCAATGTCTTTCACCTTAATAATTCGTAAAAAATTTTACAAAATGAATGAAATTTTCTATAATATATTGTATCAACTTATGGAGAATTATGCTATGAAAAGATTTCTTGAGCTTCTCAAGGACAGAGCCAATGAATTTTTCAACGATAAAACCTCTCAACCAGCTCCTTTAGAGGATGGTAAAACGATTCAGATTATTGAACTGGCCCTTCGAAAAAAACAAGGAGTCCATGTCATCTTCCAAAATAAGAGTTTTACAGGCGATATCGTGAAATATGATCAGGAACGAAAACAACTCATTGTCAAGAATTTTAAAAAGAGTATGTCAACCATCATTCGAATTTCTGACATTCAAAAGATTAGTCTCGTTCCACATACGATTCGAATCGCACAACAAAAAACACCGTAAACTTCCAAGCTCGGGAAGCATGCGGTGTTTTTTTTACGTTTTATGCACGAACTGTTTGGCTGGTTCCATCTTCTTTATAGAGGTTGATCAAGCCTTCTTTAAGAGCACGGATCATATCACCTGGTTCAACTGGTGTTGGCATATGAATGGTCAATAACTCCATCGGATTTGGAGCCCGATCAATTTTATTGCCCTTGGCATCATGCAAGTCTTCAATGACTGTTTCAAAATGACGGAACCCAGGTCCGTAAAATTCTACTTGGTCTCCTTCATTGATGACATTCCGTTGTCGAATGGTCGCAATTTGCTTGTCCGCATCATAGGCTACCACTTCTCCGACAAACTTGTACTCTGGAATCTTCCGACGAGCCCCAAACAGTTGCTCGTTTTCAGATGGTGTTCCGTAATAGAATCCTGTAGCCAACTCACGTTGAGCTACCTTCCACATTTCATCAATCAAGTCTTGCTTAATCGCTTCAAACTTTTCAGGACTTTCCAAATAAGCATCAACAGCTGCCTTGTAGCAGTTCGTTACAGTAGAGACATAGTGAATAGACTTCATCCGACCTTCAATCTTGAGACTGTCCACTCCATTTTCAATCATATCAGGGATATGGTCAATCATCGACATATCCACAGCTGACATCGAGAATTCTTCAGGGATTTCCCCTTTGAGACTCTTACGTTCTTGGCCAAATGGCATATCGTAGAGATCATACTTCCAACGACAAGATTGAGAACAACCTCCACGGTTGGCATCCCGCATACTCATATGATTGGACAAGGTACAACGGCCAGAGTAGGAAATACACATTGCTCCGTGAACAAAGGCTTCAATCTCAACGTCCGTCCGCTTACGAATTTCCGCTAGTTCTTCCATCGAAACTTCCCGAGCCAAAACGACCCGTGTCAAGCCCAAGTCTTTCCAAAACTCGAGAGTTTCATAGTTGGTGGCACTAGCTTGGGTAGAGAGGTGAATTTCCAAGCCAGGAGCTTCTGTCGCTGCGATGGTAATCAAGGCAGGGTCTGATACAATGACAGCTGCGATTCCGATATCCCGTAAGCGACGGAACCATTCACCAGCTCCAACTTCATTTCCTTCATGCATGACCATATTGGCTGCAACATAGACCTTGGCACCATACTTAGCCGCAAATTGGACACCTTCTTCCATTTGCTCGAAAGTGAAGTTCCCTGCACGGCTACGAAGCCCATAAGCCTGTCCACCAATGAAGACGGCATCCGCACCATAGCGCACAGCAACCTTTAATTTTTCAAGTGTTCCCGCAGGTGATAGAACCTCAGGACGTTTCAATTGTTTTGTCATCATATCTCCTAGTATATTACAAGTATATTAGTTAGATTATCAATCTTGTCTATTTTATAGCAAATCCAGTCGAAAGGCAATGGTTTGGGAATTGTTTTGACAATTCTCATTCTTTACCATCACTAAAAAGGAAGGCCCGCACTCCTGGCAGGCTTTTCTCCTTTATTTAACCATGTCTGGATCGTAATCATAAAATCCAGTGTCAAGGAAACGATTCTTAGGATGCAATTGGTGAATCTGCTCATCCAATAAGAAGGCTTGATCAGATGTGAAGGTCCCAGCTTCTAGAAGCTCACGTGCTTTCACAAAACACTTGGCAATTTCCACAAAGTTTTGACCAGGTGTATAAATCCCCTCTAACTTCCAGTGGGTGAAACCATGCTCGACTAACTCAGAGAGTTTGGTCATCAAATCCAAGTCATTATTGGCAAAAATATGAGTTCCATGCTTGTCCTCAAAGATAGAATAGTGGCTTTCTGGATCTCCTGGTTCTGCCAAAAAGAGATCGCGCTCTCTCGTCTTTTCGTCATCGATGTGAGTAAAATTATAATAATTTTGCAGAAGAGGACGTTTAGAATGGTGAATCACACTGGCACCATAAACCAATACTTCAGCAGGAATCTCTAAGATTTCTGGCATCTTGAAAAGCTCTGCAGATGGGATTTCTCGAGCAAGAACAGCTTCTGAAGCACCAGCCTTTTGTCCCCAGAAATTGATCTGACGGCTACTTGTCACCATGGTAGAAGCATCATAAATGGTTTTAAAGCTGTAGCCATCCCGCTTCAATACATAAAAGACGCCTGCATCTCCTACCGTGATATAATCGACGTTAATCGAAGCAAGGAAATCTAAAAATGGTTTGATACGATCCATCATGTCTTGGTGCATCAAGGCATTGACAGCCACTGTCAATGCCTTACCTGCCGTATGGACCAGATCAGAAATTCGACTTAATTCGTCATACGAGAAAGTGTGAGGAAGTCGTAATCCAAATTCCTTTTCTCCGACATAAATACGGTCCACACCTACTTCTAGAAGGGCTTGAACCTGTTCAATACTTTCAGCTGTAGCTGTAATAATTATCTTTTTCATGAAAACTATTATACCAAAAAAGTCATTTTGCTCTCTAAATTTCTTAATTTTGTAAAAATTGTAACAGTTTTGTAACATTTCTATGCTTGAAAACGTGTTAAAATAATAGAGTACTGTTAGGAGAGAGAAATATGCCCGCAAGAAAACTTAGAGTTGTTGAAGAATACGACTATGTCGAAGTCCCTCTTCAACAAGAGAATACAACAACTAATTATGATTTTAACCTTGATACTGAACCAGCTCCGCAATTAAGTGAGCTACTATTTTTCCTTAATATTGCTGTGTTTTGTGTCTTAACTGTTTTATTTAGTTTCGTCTTTTTATCAATGAAGATGAATACCTTCTTTGCTTTTGCCTCAGCAATTGCTTGTAGTTTGGGAAGTATCCAAGCTTTCCGCATTTTCCAGTTGAAACGGAAAAAGGACTAAGATTACATTTTTAGCCTCCTTCGGGAGGCTTTTTGGCATTTCCCATCCTCGTTTGTCATTTCATAAAATAAATCCCTCACCATTGGTGAGGGATTTTTGAATATTGCCTAACCATTGTGTTACATAAAACAGCTTGACGATTTTCAAAAAATGACTTTTACTTTTTTAGCCATTTGAGAAGATTAAAAACTTTCCGCTGTGAGAAAAGTGCCTGAAACAAAGTTGTTTCAGGCACTCGGGAGTTTTGAGACCTTAGGCTCAAAACTAAGTCATGGAACTTCTTCGAAGTTCGCTGACGTCCGTACTCACCTAAGGGAAGTTTTTCAGAAGACTTTATCTTCAATTTGAATCCCTCACCAATGGTGAGGGATTATTTTATTCTTCTTCAACAGCTGTTTCTTTGATCTCTTCTTCCACTTCTGGAAGGGCTGTTTCTTCTTCTAATTCAAGGACAATCTCTTCACTTTCTTTTTCCTGTTTAGAATGGAAAGGACTTGCTTGATTGCCGGTCTTTTGCTGGATTTTTTCCTTAATCGTTTGGATAGCATCTTGTGAAAATTCTACCACATCCTGTGTCTTATCTTTCACTGTCTCGATAACAGTGTCTTTGTTGATCTCACCACTTTCAACTTTTTCTTTGGTTTGCTGAATAGCGTCTGATGCTTGCTTGGATAGTTCCATTGCAGATTGTTTCACAGAATCATGAACTTCTTGTGGGTTCTCTTGGTATTCTTTTACAAAACCTTTGACTTTCCCAGTCAACTCTTTCCCTTTTTTGGTTGTCAGGAAGTAGGCTGCGGATGCGCCAGTGATCGTTCCAATTAATAATGATGATAAACGTCCCATAAGGTACCTCTTTTCTTATTTAAATAATTTCATAGCCATGCGAGCTGCTTTTAATCCGACAGATGTTTTAACGGTCTTTCCACCAACAACGACAGCTTTTTTGCTAATTTGACGAGCTTGATCATTCAGATCCGACACAGATACAGATAAATCTGCCACTGCTGTGAAGAGTGGATCAATGGTTGCAACCTTTTGATTCAAATCTTCTGTCAAAACATTCACTTTTGCTAACAACTCATTGGTTTGGTGTAAGGTTACATTTACATCTGATGTCAAGGTCTTAATCGTTACTTGAGTCTCATCTACAACTTTTCCAATCTTTGAAAACAAGATAATCAAGTAGATGACCAAAACTACTAAAGCTAATCCTAAAAGCCCATAGGCAATTTCAATAAACATTTCTTTTCTCCTTAATCTATTTCCGTTCTATAAAATGGTGCATTCTTTTTTCGTTGATAGATCATGATGCTGATACCAAGTAGGATGAGGATCAGGGAAAGCCATTGTGATACTCGAATTCCCAAAAACATCAAGCTATCTGTCCGCATTCCTTCAATAATCATTCGACCAAAGCCATACCAGATTAGATAGAAAGCAGTAATTTCGCCCTTTCTCAACAGTTTCGGACGACGACGCAAGTAAAGAATCAGTACAAAACCAAGCAAGTTCCAACAAGATTCATATAAGAAGGTCGGTTGACGGTAATGTCCATCGATAAACATCTGATTCCGAATGAAAGAAGGTAAATAATCTAAATTCTTAACAATGGCTCCGTAGGCTTCTTGGTTAACAAAATTGCCCCAACGGCCAATACTTTGGGCAATCATGACACTCGGTGCAGCAATATCTAAGAAATCAACCGGATCAATCAAACGACTGCGTGAAAATAGGTAGAGGACTAGAGCCCCTGCCAGGAGTCCACCATAGATAGCAATCCCACCGTTCCATACGGCAAAAATCTCTCCTGGGTGTTCCCTGTAATAAGACCATTGAAAAATAACATAGTAAAGACGGGCCCCTATGATCGCTACTGGAAAAGCAATCAGAATGAAATCAATAATATCGTCTGACTCTATCCCTTTACGAGGGGCTTCTTTCATAGACAGGATGACTGCCAAAAGGAGACCGAGGACGATACAAATCGCATACCAACGGATACTAAAGGGACCAAGTTGAATGGCTACTGGATTCATACTTTCACCTCATTCTGATCAATCAACTGGGTCAATCGATCTTCAAAGGTTTTAGTAGCATCATATCCCATTTCTTTGGCGCGGTAGTTCATCGCTGCTGCCTCAATGACAACGGAAATATTGCGACCTGTCTTAACAGGGATACGAATTCTTGGAATGGTCACTCCACAGAACTCAATTTCTTCTGCATTATTGCCTAGACGATCGTAGGTTTGTTCCTTGGTGTAGTTTTCCAAGTAGACAGCGATTTGGACCTGTGAAGAATCCTTCACAGCACTGGCACCATAGAGACTCATAACATCAATGATCCCTACCCCCCGAATCTCTAGCAGATGTCGTAGAATTTCAGCAGGCTCACCCCACAAGGTCATCTCATCACGGGCGAAGACATCTACGCGGTCATCCGCTACCAAACGATGGCCTCGCTTGACAAGCTCTAAACCAGTCTCACTCTTCCCGATTCCACTATCTCCTTGGATCAGAACCCCCATGCCATAGATATCCATCAAGACACCATGGACACTAGTTCTTTCCGCAAGGAGAGAATCTAGGTAGCTTGATAGTTCGCCAGACAGGCGACTAGTTGGAACGCGACTGCTTAAAATCGCGATTTGCTTTTCCTCTGCAGCACGGAGCATTTCTTCTGGAATCTCCAAATCACGCGCAATAATGATAACTGGTGTTTCCGGCTGGAACATCTTTCTCAAAACTTGGTGACGATTGTGGGAGGTCATCTTGATGAGGTAAGACCACTCTTTCATCCCAACCAATTGAATTCGTTCTGGAGTATAGTAATCAAAATATCCTGTCATTTCAAGTCCAGGACGTGAAATATCTGCCGTTGTGATTTCTTTTTCAAATAGGCTTTCATTGCCGTACACAACCTTCAAACGAAGCTTATCAATTAAATCTCGGACTGTTATTGCCATAGGCTTCTCCCTTTTTGTTTTCTCTTACTATTATAGCAAATTATCCCAGGTAAGACTTACTCAAGCATCTTTTTTTGATATCGAAACTGATGCTATTATTCTCACACTCATTCCAGTACTCTTTGATGTTTCTCTTTAACCTTCTTATCCCATTTTTCCATCGTTTCTTCATTTGAAAAAAAAGATGAGAGTGGGACAGAAATCGGTAATTCGTTAGAATTCGATTTCGTCGTCCCACCTCCGCACAGTTGAGTAGGGCTATAAAAGCTGATGAAATCAGCGTAGTAGAGCTCACTCAACCACTGCGTCTTGCTCGATAATCCAAAGACAATTGAGAGGCTAGGACTTTTGTCCCAGCCTCACATTCTTATTCGATTCATGAAAATTCTTTAAAAGAATGGATCATCGTCTTTGATTACTTGTGCATCCTTCCGTTTGCGAGGTCCGAGGCCATACTTTTCTCTTTCAAGGTCTTCTTTATACGGCAAGGAGAAGGCACACAGGCAATAAATAGCCAAGCCTACAAGCCCATAAGCATGAAAGATACTGAAGAGCACAAAGAGAAAACGCAATAGGTTTGCATCGAGCCCAAATCGATCCGCTAGTCCAGCAAATACTCCGAAAACGATTCTGCCTCGACGTAATTTATAAAAAGTTGGATTCAAGGGCCTACCTCCTATTATTTTAGAACAGTATATCCCGAAATCAAGTCACTGTCATCCGACTCAAGGCCGATTTCCTGAATCAATTGTCCCTTGATACTTAAGTAGTCCTCGACACCGCCCACAGCGGTACTTTTGCAGATCAATCTGCCGCTTTCTCCTGAATTCTTGCCCACAGCTCGTACAAACATAAATCTTATAGTTTCCCTTATCAACTGAAGGGGCATACCGCAAGCCGTCTACCTTTTTGAGTAAGGCCTTGAAATCTTGATCCTGATGGCGATAGCCCTTTTTCATGTAGTAGAGATGGTAGTGACACAATTCATGGCGGACAATCTTTCGAAAAATCTCCCAGCCAAATCTTTCTAGGATGCTGGGATTGAAATCCAGATGGCCATCTTTAGGAAAGAAGCGACCGCCGGTCGACCTCAAGCGAGGGTTCCAGATGGCTTGGTGAAGAAATGGGCGACCAAAATCTTCCAGCGATACTTCTTGAACGTATTTAGTCAGATTCATGTGGTGGTAAGAGGGAAAGATTTACTTTTTCCCGTTCTAAATCAATCTTGTAAACCCAAACGGTCACTAGGTCGCCAACTGAAACAACTTGACTTGGATGCTTGATAAAGTGCTGGCTCATTTGTGAAATGTGGATCAAACCATCTTCATGAATCCCAATATCGACAAAGGCCCCAAAGTCAACAACATTGCGGACAACCCCTTCTAATTTTTGACCAATCTTCAAGTCCTTCAAATCAAGAACATCCTGGCGAAGGACGGGAGCATCAAAAGAATCACGTAAATCACGACCAGGTTTGAGAAGATCTGCGACAATATCTTTTAAGGTCTCAGGCCCAATTTCAAGCTCCTGGGCCATAGAAACTGTGTCAATTTGTTTTAATTTGGCTTGGGCTTCTTCATCCATCTCCCTAATCCCTAGTAAGGTAAAGAGCTTCTTCACTGCAGGGTAGCTTTCTGGATGGACCCCTGTCCGATCAAGGAAATTCTCACTTTCTGGAATCCGTAAGAAACCAGCTGCTTGTTCAAAGGCCTTGGCTCCCAGACGAGGTACTTTTTTAATTCGCGCCCGAGAGGTGATTAACCCTTCTTCTTCCCGGTATTTCACGATGTTCTCAGAAATGGTTTTATTGAGACCAGCCACGTGAGACAAGAGGGCTGGACTAGCAGTATTTATATTAACACCGACTTGGTTCACCACAGTATCGACAACAAAATCAAGGCTTTCAGATAATTTCTTCTGGCTGACATCGTGCTGGTACTGGCCGACTCCGATTGATTTCGGATCAATCTTGACCAACTCAGCCAATGGATCCTGCAAACGACGGGCAATGGAGATGGCTGAACGCTTTTCAACCGTCAGTTCCGGAAACTCATGGCGAGCCAATTCACTAGCTGAATAGACAGATGCCCCGCTCTCGTTCACAATGACATAGCTGACATTTGGAACTTCCTTGAGAACTTCCGCAACAAAGGCTTCGCTCTCTCGACTAGCCGTCCCGTTCCCAATCGCAATGATTTCCACGCCGTATTGACGAATCAGCCGTTTCAGTTCTTCTTTGGCCGCTTCAATTTGTGCTGGTTTAGCCGGCGCAACAGGGTAAATCACCTGGGTGGTCAACATCTTTCCTGTCTGATCGACAACAGCTAATTTAGCTCCTGTCCGAAAAGCTGGGTCAAATCCCAAGACCACGCGCCCCTTGAGGGGAGCAATCAGCAAAAGGTGTCGAAGATTTTCAGAGAAAAGCTGAATGGCTCCATCTTCTGCCACTTCTGTCAGTTCTGTCCGAATTCGACGCTCCATAGCTGGTAGCATTTTCTTTTTCAGAGCCTGGTTAATGACTTCTTCAATGTAGCTATTCTTCGATTTAAATCGGGCTTCAAAGTGACGAATCAAACGGTCTACAGGATGCTCAAATCCAACCTTTAATACCCCCAATTTCTCTCCACGGTTTAAGGCCAGGGTTCGGTAGCCCTGCATGTTTGCAATCTTCTCAGAAAAATCATAATAGATTTGGAAGACTTGCTTCTCGTCTTTGCTTTCATCCTTCAAGCTAGAGGTGATTAAAGAGTGTTTGCGAATCTCCTGGTAGGTAAGGTTGCGCAATTGTGGATCTTCTGCAATAGCTTCGACCAAGATATCGATAGCACCAGAAATTGCATCCTTTACAATTGGAAATCCTTCAGATAGGAATTCTTCTGCTGCTGTTTCCAAGTCCTTTTGATCTTGCAGAATCATCCGAGCAACTGGGAAAAGTCCTGCCTCACGCGCAATGGTTGCCTTGGTCCGGCGTTTTTCCTTGTAGGGGAGATACAATTCTTCCACATCCGCCAATTTTTCAGCTTGCTCAATCGCTTCTTTTAAGACTGGGGTCAGTTTCCCAAGCTCTTCAATCTTAGCGAGAACCGTTTCTTTCCGATCGGCTAAGGCTGTTAAAGACTTGTCCATGTCGATAATAGCTTTGATGGCTACTTCATCTAGATTCCCTGTAGCATCTTTTCGATACCGAGCGATAAAGGGGATGGTGGATCCCTCTGCTGTTAAGGTCAAAACAGTATCAATTTGTTTGAGACTGACACCTAATTCTTGGGCTATTTTTTCATATTTTTCCATAGCTTCTATTATACCATAGAAGGCCTTCTATACTGCTTTTTCATCTTACTTTTAAACTTGATTTTCCCCTCTTTTTTGAGAATTTGATATAATGAGAAAAAAGAAAAGGAGACCTATCATGGCGATTAAATTTTCAAAAACAGACGATTTAGACAAACTCTTTGAGGAATTTGCTGTCTTCCCAGATCCCCCTCAAGTCACTTTACCAGATGACAAGAAGAATGAGAAAGCAGGGGAAAAAGAGCAGAAGGATTCTAACAAATGAGTTTCTTCCAACAACTGCCAACCAGTGTCCTTCAGGCTGGAGCGATTTTTCTTTCGATTATGATTGAAGCCCTTCCCTTTGTTTTAATTGGAAGTATCATTTCAGGGGCGATTGATGTCTACATTACCCCTGAAAAAGTCTACCGAGCCCTTCCCAAAAATAAATGGGGGAGAATTCTATTTGGGACCTTGATTGGCTTTATTTTCCCTTCCTGTGAGTGTGGCATCGTCCCCATTATCAATCGCTTTTTAGAGAAGAAGGTGCCTAGCTATACAGCTGTGCCCTTCCTAGTGACAGCCCCGGTTATAAACCCCATTGTCCTCTTTGCCACTTATTCTGCCTTTGGCAATTCTATTCAAATGGCTCTCTTACGAGCGATCGGCTCTATCCTGGTAGCGACTGTTCTGGGGATTTTCCTAGGATTTTTCCAAACAGCTTCTATTCAACGGGCCAACCGCAAGGAAGTCCATATTCATGACTTTTCAAAACTATCTGCCGGTCAACGCTTCTTCCAAGTGTTTGTGCAGGCCATTGATGAGTTTTTCGATACTGGACGCTATCTGGTCTTCGGTTGTTTATTTGCCAGTGTGGTTCAGGTTTATGTGCCAACTCGCGTGCTAACTTCTATTTCAGCGACGCCACTCCTAGCCATTCTCCTCCTTATGCTTCTCTCCTTCCTCCTCTCCTTGTGTAGTGAGGCGGACGCCTTTATCGGCTCTTCCCTTCTCTCGAGTTTTGGCTTAGCTCCCGTTTTAGCCTTTCTGGTTATCGGACCTATGCTAGACGTCAAGAACCTTTTGATGATGAAGAATTATCTGACCAATCGCTTTATTGTCCAATTCATTAGTATCGTCAGTCTCGTTGTCTTGGTTTATGCTTGGTTTGTGGGGGTAGTCTTATGATTCGATTTCTCATTTTAGCAGGCTATTTCGAAATTACCATGTATTTGCAGCTTTCTGGTAAGCTCAACCAATACATCAATATGCATTATTCCTATTTAGCCTATATCTCTATGATTCTTTCCTTCCTCTTGGCTGTCGTCCAGCTCTATATTTGGATGAAGAATCTGCCCGTTCATAGTCACCTAACTAGCAAAAAGGCCAAGGTCATGAGTATTCTTCTGCTCCTGATTCCCTTAATTGTAGGGATTGGCTTCCCGACTGTGACCTTAGATTCCCAAACGGTTTCAGCCAAGGGCTATCATTTTCCCATCGCGGCTGGCTCTTCCAAAGATATTCAAAATGATGAGGGCACAACCAACCAATACCTCAAGCCAGATACTAGCAGTTATTTTACCAAGTCTGCTTATGAATCTGAGATGAGGGCTGCAGCCAAGAAGTACCTCAAGCAAGATCATATCCAGATCACGACAGAAAACTATATGGAAGTCATGGAAGTGATCTACGACTATCCAGATGAATTTGCTGGAAAAACCTTTACCCTAACCGGCTTCATTTATAAGGATCCTCAGGATCCGGGCAGTCAGTTCCTTTTCCGTTTTGGAATTATCCACTGTATCGCTGATTCAGGAGTCTATGGTTTGTTAACCAAAGGAGCCTCCCAAACCTATGACGATAACACCTGGGTCCAGGCTACTGGAACTCTCAAGATCCAATACCATAAACAACTTGGCCAAACCCTTCCTATCTTAGAAATAAAGGAAGCCCACTCAGTAGAAAAACCTACGAATCCTTATGTCTATCGGGTCTTCTAAAGGACGTTAAACATCTCTCGGTTATGACCTTTCGGTCCAACCTTTTTTAGTGGCTTCTTCCACTTTCATTCTCTTTTAAAGTCTGAATCCTTTTACTTTCAAAGAGAAATTTTCTGAATTTTATGGTAGAATATGGTTTATCAAGTTAGAAAATAGGTATGAACATGTCCTCAAAAGTAATTGTAACCATTTTCGGGGCCAGTGGAGATTTAGCTCAACGCAAACTCTACCCTTCCCTTTTTAGACTCTATAAAGCCGGAAATCTTTCCGAGCATTTTGCAGTGATAGGAACTGCTCGTCGACCTTGGAGCAAAGAATACTTTGAATCCGTTGTCGTTGAATCCATTTCAGATTTAGCAGACAGTCCTGAACAGGCGCAAGAATTTGCCAGCCATTTTTACTATCAAAGTCACGATGTCAATGACACGGAGCACTACATCAAGCTTCGTGAACTCCAAAATCAACTCAATGACACTTACCAAGCTGAACATAATAAACTCTTTTTCCTATCCATGGCACCTCAATTCTTTGGTACGATTGCCAAACATTTGAAATCTGAAGGCATTGTGGATGGAAAAGGCTTTGAGCGTTTGATCGTTGAAAAACCATTTGGAACGGATTTGGAAACAGCTAGTCAGCTCAACAAAGAATTGGAAGAAACCTTTGAGGAAGAGCAAATTTTCCGGATCGACCATTATCTTGGTAAAGAAATGATCCAGTCCATCTTTGCCCTCCGCTTTGCCAACCTAATCTTTGAAAACATCTGGAACCGTGACTATATCGACAATGTTCAAATCACTTTTGCAGAACGACTAGGAGTCGAAGAACGTGGTGGCTACTATGATGAATCTGGTGCCCTTCGCGACATGGTCCAAAACCATACCCTTCAACTGCTTTCTCTTTTAGCTATGGACAAACCAGCTTCCTTCACCAAGGAAGATATCCGTAAAGAGAAGGTGAAAGTCTTTGAACAATTGGTCAACCCATCTGATGAAGAATTAAAGAAACTATTTATCCGAGGTCAATACCGTTCTGGAAAAATTCAAGGGAAAAAGGACATCTCTTACCGTAGTGAACCAAATGTCAACCCTGAATCCATGACCGAGACTTTTGCCTCTGGAGCCTTCTTTGTGGATAGCGATCGCTTCCGTGGAGTCCCTTTCTTCTTCCGTACAGGAAAACGTCTGACCAAAAAGGGTACCCATGTCAATATCGTCTTCAAACAAATGGACTCTATTTTTGGTCAGGAAATTGCACCAAACGTGCTTACCATCTACATTCAACCAAATGAAGGTTTCTCTCTCAGTGTCAACGGAAAAGAAGTTGGCGAGCAGTTCCAGATTGCTCCCATTTCCTTCGACTATGTAACAGAAGCTACTGCAACTGGTGCTTCTCCAGAGCCTTACGAAAAATTGATCTATGATGTCTTGAACAATGACTCAACCAACTTCAGCCACTGGAACGAAGTTAGAGCCTCTTGGCAGTTAATTGACCGAATCGAACACATGTGGGCTGAAAATCAAGTCCCTCTTCATGAATATAAATCTGGAACCATGGGACCTCAAGCTTCCTTTGACCTCTTGAAGGATTACAATGCACAATGGGTCTGGCAACCAGCAATTGAAGAATAAATTATCCGACTGACTAAAAGTGTAACTTAAAAACTCATCTCTTTCTTGAGATGAGTTTTTTTGTTTATATCAAGCCTTCTAACAAGCCACGCATAAAGTTTTCAGAATTGAATTCACCGATGTCATCGATTTTTTCACCAAAACCGATTAACTTCACTGGGATATCCAATTCTTCTCGAATGGCAAGAACCACTCCTCCTCGAGCTGTTCCATCAATCTTAGTGAGGACGATACCAGTAATCGGCGTGATCTTAGAGAATTCCTTGGCTTGGACCAGGGCATTTTGTCCTGTAGACGCATCCAAGGCCAAGAAGGTTTCATGAGGGGCTGTAGGATCCACGCGCTTGATAATGCGACCGATTTTTTCTAATTCAGCCATCAGATTGTCTTTATTCTGAAGGCGACCAGCCGTATCAATCATCAAAACATCGACTTGTTCTGCCACTGCTCGTTCCATCCCATCAAAGACCACACTTGCAGGATCTGATTTCTCAGGACCTGTGACAACGGGCACATCCACACGGCGTCCCCATTCAGCCAACTGAGCAACAGCTCCTGCCCGGAAGGTATCTGCTGCGACTAGCATCACCTTTTTCCCTTCCTTCTTGTACTTATGAGCTAGTTTTCCGATAGAAGTGGTTTTCCCAACGCCATTCACTCCGACGAAGAGCATGACGGTCAAGCCGTCCTTAAAGTTGATTTGCTCATTGTATTGGCCATCTTTTTCATAGAGATCTACCAATTTTTCAATAATCACGCGACGCAAAGCATCCGGTTTTTTGGCATTTTCCAAGCGTGCTTCATAGCGGAGCTCTTCCGTCAGATTCGAAGCGACTTGGACTCCAACGTCACTCATGATCAAGAGTTCTTCTAAGTCTTCAAAGAATTCTTCATCGACAGAACGGAAGTTAGCAAAGAATGCATTTAGGGCAGCACCAAAGCCAGTCCGAGTTTTCTTCAAGCTTCGATTGTATTTTTCTTGAACCGTTTCTGTTGGTTGAGCAATCTCTGGCTCACTTGTCGTTTCTTCTACTTCAGGCTCTTCTTCAACCTCTTCTGAAACTTCAGGTTCACTAGTAGGTTCCTCTACTGGGAATTCTGCTTCAAGCTCTTCTGTATCTTCAGGTTCGCTAGTTGTTTCTTCTACTGGAGTGTCTTCTTCAAACTCTCCTGTTTCTTCCTCTGAACTTTCAGTAGTTGCTTCTTCAATTACTTCCTCGGGTTCTTTGGAAAGACTTGAAGTCTCATCCTCTGTTTCATTCTTTGCAAGAACTTCCTCTACAAGAGCATCTTGAGCTAGATCTGATGAAGAATTCAGAGGCTCTTCTTCAAGATTCTCTTCTTGTAACGTTTCTACTTCTATAGTCTGTTCTTCAGGAACAGGAGCAGGTTCGGTTACTTCCTCAGGAGAGGTAGCTTGCTCTAGTTGAGAAGAGCCCTCTTCCTCGATAGTTGTTTCCTGATTTACAGGCTCTTCTGAAGGAACTTCTTCTTCAATAGATGCTGTCGACTCTTGCGATGATCGCGCTGATTCGGCAGCCATTCGCTCTTTTAATTCTGCGTAGTAGGCTTCCATTGCCGAAATCTTAGCCTCATCACTTTGCGAACTCTTACTTGGTTCTGGCTCAGCTGGAGAATTCGATTCCTCAGGGCTTTCCACAAGCTCTTCTGTAAGATCTTGGGCTTGTGGTTTTGTTTCTTCTTTTCTTCCAAATAGTCGGTCAAATAATCCCATTATTGACCCTCCTTCAATACATATTCTTCAATCGCTCTTCCGACTGCATCTTCATCATTGGTATAGTCTGAGACTAGAGTGGCAATCTCCTTCACCTCATCCACCGCATTGGCCATAGCGATTCCTAGTCCTGCCCATTTTAACATGCTGGCATCGTTGGCTTCATCTCCACAGGCCATGACTTGACTAGCATCGATTCCTAAATACTCCACCAAAGCTTCCAAGCCTCGATCCTTTTGCACTCCTTTGGGGCACCATTCCAAGAGCATGTCTCTGGATTTAAAAATCTCAAAACGCTCCCTTAATTCAGGAGAAATCTTTGGAATAGCGCCATCCAAATAGTCCTGTTGAAAGGCCGTTACACACTTATTGTAGGAAATCTGACTGGACAAATCTTCAATAGAAACGGGAATAAAGTTCAAGTAAGGATTATAGAGAGGGTAAAGAGATTCTTGATCAGATACCAGTGTATAAACATTCCCTTCGCTGATGGCATCTAGGGGCAAACCAAGGGCCTCTGTCTCCTCATAAATACGGACGACATCATCACGAGAGAAAACTGTCTTCGCAATGATCTCCCCTGTATTCTTTTGTACCAAGCCACCATTAAACGTAATGGTGTATTCATCTGACAAGCCGGCAGTCCCAATCTCTTGAAGCAGAAAATCCATAGCCTTGAGGGGACGACCCGTCGTCAAAACTACCTTGACCCCTTTTTCTTGAGCTGCACGAATGGCAGCTAAGTTCCGAGGGGAGATTTTCTTCTCTGAGTTTAAGAGAGTACCGTCCAAGTCTAGTGCGATAACCTTAATCTGACTCATAATTCTTCCTCCATGAAACGAAGGACAGATCCTGTCGAATGGTGGGGCAAGATGGTTTCAGCCAATTCCAAAATCTCTGGACGGGCATTTTCTGGTGCAATTGGATGGCCAACAACCTGCATCATATGAAGATCATTGAGATTATCCCCAAAAGCTAGGACTTGATCTCGACTAATGCCTAGCTGATCCATTAGGGCTTGGATGGCGACTCCCTTATCCACATAATCCAAGACAATATCAATGCACTCATAACCAGTGGTCATAGCCTTAACACCCTCAACATTTTGGGTAACCCAGGCTTCCCCTTCCGCTAATACTTCTTGGTCAAAATTGGTGGTCATCTTAAAGACAAGATCATCAATTTCTGAAAAATCAGACACCATTTGAATATTTTCATTGTAGTTTTGCGAAGCAGCTAGATAGTCTGGATCAACGGTCTTTAAAACATAGCTCCCGCGTTTTCCCGTTAACAAGCACTTATTTTTATCGAAATAAGGACTTTCTTGTAACTTGGCAAACATGGCTTGGTAAAATTCAGGACTCATGGTCGCTTCATAGACATCTTCACCATGAAACTCAACAACACTGCCGTTTTCAGCTATAAAAATAATCTGATCCTGAACCTCTTTAAAGATTGTCTTCAAAGAGAGGAGAGACCGACCACTTGCTGCCGCAAAGTAGATCCCTTTTTCTTGAAACTTATTTAATACCTTTAGGAATAAAGCTTGATCAAATTGATGATTTTCATCCAAAAAGGTCCCATCCATGTCGGTTGCGACTAATTTAATTTCCATTATCCATTCCTTCTATATCTTTCAGCTTCACAGATACAATCTTAGAGACTCCAGATTCTTGCATGGTCACTCCATAGATGGAATCTGCTGCCGCCATGGTTCCCTTACGGTGGGTAACCACAATAAACTGACTTTCCTTATCAAAACGATTGAGGTAATCCCCAAAACGTTTAACATTGGCCTCGTCTAGAGCCGCTTCTACCTCATCCAAGATGACAAATGGAATAGTCTTGACACGAATGATTGAGAAGAGTAGCGCCAATGCTGACAAAGCTTTCTCCCCACCACTCATCAAATTCAAGGATTGAATTTTCTTACCAGGCGGTTGAACAGAAATCTCGACCCCAGCTGACAAGAGATCCCCATCCGTCAAGATGAGATCAGCTGATCCTCCCCCAAACATCTGTTTAAAGGTGATTCGGAAGGATTCACGAATTGCTTCAAACGTAGACTTAAAGCGTTCTTTCACCTCATCATTCATATCATTAATGGTTTCGAGAAGAAGATTCTTCGCTGCCAAGACATCTTCTCGTTGACCGGAAAGGAAATCAAACCGAGTCTTGACCTCATCGTATTGTTCGATAGCATCAATATTGACAGGTCCTAAGTCTTTAATCGCTTTCTCCAAGTCTTTTAAGACTTGCTCAGACTGGGCTAGATTTTCTAGTTCGTTGGCCTGATTAGATGCCTCTTCAAAACTCATCTTGAATTCGTCTGTCAGTGCCAACATGAGTTTATTCAATTTGTCTGCTAATCGATCGCGATTGGATTCTGCTTTGGCCTGTAGGCGAATCCACTCCTCATTTTGACGACGGGCTTGTTCCATATGACCCGCTACATCTTCAGACTGGCCTTCCAAATCCTCTAATTCAAATTGCTTACGAATCACAGCTTGCTCCAGAGCGGTTTTCTCTTGAAGGGTTGCTTGCAGTTGTTTTTCAAGGACAGAAACATCGATTTTCTCATGTCGATCTTCTCCCTGCTCAATCGCATATTGGAGAGCTTGGATTTCCCGTTCAGTAGAAGCCAACTCTTGCTGCAAGCGTTCGGCATCTGTTTGGTCATAAGTCAATCGACTCTTCAACTCTGTTTTCTGTAATTGGAGCTTGGCAATGGCTGCTCGTAAATTTTCAATTTTCTCGACAACGACATCTTTATTGAGCTTGACTTCTTCAATCTCAGCAGTGACTTGCTCTTTTTCCGCCTCAATTTCTTTCAGTCGCGCTTGCAAGTGATCCCGTTTTTGGAGGAGCTCTTGGTCGCTACCTTCATCCAGCTCTGTACGGATAAGTTCTAACAGTTCTTGGGCATCCAAGAGTTGCTGGTGAGCTTGCTCAAAAGCCAATTGAAGGCGTTGCTCTTCTAGTCGAGCCCCTTCTCCTTGGCCTTTCAAAGATTCTAGTGTTTCTTGTGATTGGCTCACTTGGTCCTGTTGCTCTTGAACCTGCCCTTCTACTTCTCGCAAGTTCTTCTGAAGAGAGGCCAATTCTTGGTGCAAGCGATCCAGTTCTGGCTTGATGAAAATCGAATTATTGCTTCGATTCGCTCCCCCTGCATAGGAACCACCCGTGCGCAGTTCAGTTCCATCCAGCGTCACGATACGAACTTGGTAGGCAACCTTGCGTGCAGCCGCCTTGGCGTGCTCAATCGTATCAAAAATAGCTGTGACACCCAAAAGGTTTTGGAAAATCGACTCGAGGGAAGGATCATAGTCCACCAAACTGCTAGCCATTCCTAGGAATCCTGGACAGGATTCAATCAGTTCTTGATTCTTTCCTGCAAGGTAGCGTGGTTTAATAGTTGTCAATGGAAGGAAGGTTCCCCGACCCGAGCGATTCTTCTTCAGATGTTCGATTGCCCGTGTTGCTGCTCCTTCGTCTTCTACGATAATATGCTGACTGCTGGCTCCCAGAGCAATCTCTAAGGCAGTCTGATACTCTGGTGAGAAGGAAAGTTTTTCACTGACAGCTCCCACGATCCCACCTAAGCGAGCCGCTTCTTGTAAGACACTCTTCACACCCGCATAAAAATTACTATGATTTTTTTGAATCGCCTCTAAACTGTTAATGCGAGCCTGTTTTTCCTTGCTTTGATCCAGTAAATCAAACATCTTGGCTTGCGCTTCTTGATAAGCCTGGCGAGCTTCCTCAAATCGTTTTGCATCTGACTGATAGGTCTCAAGCAAGTGTTTCAGATGCTCTTGAGCTCCTTGATAAGCTTCTTGAGCAACCTGCTCTTTTTCTTGCAATTCTGTCACCATTTGGATTTGATTTTGGTAATCTTCCTTTTTACTTTGTGACAATTGAGCTGAGGTTTCCAATTGATTTTCAATGGTTGTTAATTCGTTTGATCGCTCCGCTTCATCCTGCATCAAGGCTACGTATTTTTCACGTAAATAATCGATCACCTGATCTGGATCTTCTGAGAAGCTGGCCAACTCTTTCTCCAGACCTTCCAGAGCTACTTGGCTCTTTTCCAGTTCTTCTTGAAGACTCTTTGTATTAGCTTGTTTTTCTTCCAACTGGTTCCGAAGAACTTGTAGACGCTCTTCCAGACTATTGACCCGCTCTTGATTTTCCTGACGACTTCGAGCGACTTGTTGCGACTCCAAGCGTGCCAATTCGATTTGTTTCTCCAAATCACTTAAGAGGCGAGTCAATTCCAGGAGGCTAGCTTGATCATCTGACAATTGGTGTTGAAGGGTCTGACGACTCTGTTTCAATCGGAGACTTTCCGCCTCATACTCTTCTCTTTTCTGGTAATAAGCCTTTAATTGCTCTTGGATAGAGGCTTCTTCTTGGACGGCTTGATCATAATCTTTTTTATTGACTTCAATTTGTGCAATCAAAACATCCAAATAAAGAACTTGGCGTTGTTGATCCAATTCTAAGAAACGTTTGGCCACAAGGGCTTGCTTCTCAAGAGGTTTGATTTGCCCCTCTAACTCAAAAATAATGTCTTCCAGACGGTCCAAATTATCTTGGGTCTGAACCAACTTAGATTCCGTTTCCTTGCGACGCGTCTTAAATTTAAGAACCCCAGCGGCTTCCTCAAAAATAGCCCGTCTCTCTTCTGGTTTGGAGTTGAAGATTTCTTCAACCTTCCCTTGGGAAATAATAGAGAAAGAATCTCTCCCAAGTCCAGTATCCATAAAGAGATCATGGACATCTCTCAAACGGACTTTCTTGCCATCAATCTTGTATTCACTATCACCCGATCGATAAATATGACGCTCCACGCGGATTTCTTTAGCAGCCTGTTTGATAAAGCCATCCCGGTTATCCAGTACTACCGTTACACAGGCGTAGTTTAAGGGTTTCCGAGTTTCAGTCCCTGCAAAAATCACGTCCGGCATCTTGCCACCACGTAGGCTCTTGACACTCGATTCCCCTAAGGCCCAGCGCAGACTTTCCGTAATGTTCGATTTTCCAGATCCGTTAGGGCCCACCACTGCGGTTACCCCTTGGTCAAAGATGACTCGGGTCTTATCTGCGAAAGACTTAAATCCTTGAATCTCAATTTCCTTTAAATACATGAGGGATCCACCTTATTCTCCACTGCTTTTTTTGCTGCTTCTTGTTCTGCAGCCTTTTTAGACCGGCCACGTCCTTGACCGATGATTTTCCCATTGACAGACACTTGCACTTCAAACTCCTTGGCATGAGCCGGTCCTGACTCACTCGTCACCTCATAGGTAATCAAGACATCTCCATGGATTTGAAGGATTTCTTGCAAGCGCGTCTTATAGTCAATCACTTGCTCAAATTGACCTGCCTCGACTTTAGGAATCATGACTTGCTGAATGAAGTTCCGCACCATCTCTACTCCCTTATCCAAGAGTAAGGCGCCTAAAAAAGCTTCAAACAAATCTCCTAAGATGGTATCTCGGTTACGTCCACCAGATTTTTCCTCTCCCTTGCCAAGTTTGATAAATTGATCGAAACCACAATCACGGGAAAAACCTGCCAGGCTTTCCTCACGAACAATCATGGAACGCATTTTTGACAAATCTCCCTCTGGCTTACTAGGGTAGAGGGCAAATAAATATTCGGAAATCACTAACTGGAGAACAGCGTCTCCTAAAAATTCCAAACGTTCATTATGTGAAATTTTTAAGAGGCGATGCTCATTCGCATATGAGGTATGTGTAAAAGCTGTTTCCAACAATTCTGTATCGTCAAAAGTCAGCCGAAATTTCTCAACAAGAAGGTTATATAAGGATTGCATCACGTTACTACTTTCTTTCTTCATTTATGCATCTGGATCGAATCCTGTGACCTATTCCGTCCAAAAGATACACCCCTCTATTATACCAAAAA
>NZ_JBYQGU010000009.1:0-91512 GCF_058200455.1 Streptococcus sp. SCPM-O-B-15294 (M123)
TTTTTTCCGCCATAGCTCAGTTGGTAGTAGCGCATGACTGTTAATCATGATGTCGTAGGTTCGAGTCCTACTGGCGGAGTAAGTACCCGAAAGGGTTTTTTTATTTCTCTTTTATTAATAAATTAAAAAAAGGTTCTTTCGAACCTTTTTTCTTAGTTAAAGAAAACATCGTATAGAGCTTTAATAGCCTGTTTTTCTTGTTCTTGGTTGACGACGAACATGATGGAAACTTCGCTGGATCCTTGAGAAATCATTTGGATATTGATGTTATTTTCGGATAAAGCCTTTGTGGCTGTAGCTGTTACACCGATTTGATTTTTCATATTCTCTCCGACAATCATAATAATGGAAAGATCATGTTCAATTTCGGCATGGTCCACTTGTAAATCTTGGATTAAATGTTTTAAAATTTCTTGTTCTTTAATTGGTGTTAATTCTTTTGAACGGAGAATGACTGATAAGTCGTCAATACCTGTTGGCATGTGATCCCAACTGATGTTCAAATCTTCTAAAATTTGTAATAATTTTCTACCAAAACCGACTTCTCTATTCATCAGGTATTTGGTGGTATTAATGCTGACAAATCCAGAGTCTCCTGCAATTCCAACAACTTTAACATTTTCATCGGTATGGTTCAGCACAATCTTCGTACCTGGATGTTTTGGATTGTTGGTGTTCTTGATTACCATTGGAATCTTTCCACGATATGCAGGAACGAGTGCTTCATCATGGAGGACACTAAAGCCAGCATAGGCTAATTCCCGCATCTCTTTATAGGTTAATTCAGGAATAGAATGTGGCTGTTTAATAATGCCTGGGTGAGCTGCAAAAATACCATCGACGTCTGTAAAGTTCTCGTAGAGATCTGCTTTAACTCCGGCTGCGATAATTGATCCTGTAATATCTGAACCACCTCTTGAAAAAGTACAGACTTGTCCTTCTTTTGTAATTCCAAAGAATCCAGGGATCACTAAAATTTCATTATGATTTCTCAGTTCTTCAATCTTGTCATAACTAGAAGGAAGAATGCGAGCATTGCAAGGTTCGCTTGTTACAAAGATACCTGCATCTTTTGGATGAATATATTTTGCTTCTAAACCCTTTTTAACAAAGTAAGCTGCAATGAGTTTTGCATTGTTGTTTTCTCCAGCAGCTAAGAAGGTATCATATAAGAAAGTATTGTCGGACTTGGGCAGTGTTGCAAGGGATTTGATATCTCTAGCAATCTCTTCGATAATTTCCTCGTCTAAGTCTAACTCCTCTGTAATAGATCGATAGCGATTGATAATCCATTCTTGACTTTGGTTCGTATCTTTTCCGTTGGTATATTCTTTAAAATACTTGATGAGGGCATCTGTGACTTTTGTGTCCTCCGCATTGCGTTTCCCTGGAGCAGAAACGACCACGTATTGACGGGCTTCATCTTCTTTAACGATATTGAATACTTTTTCTAACTGGGTAGCAGATGCTAATGAACTACCACCAAATTTAACTACTTTCATGTGGACTCCTTTACACAACTTTCTTTAAATTATACCAAAGATAGAGCTTGGTTACAATCTAAAACAGCACTGCTATCAAGCAAGTCTTTCGGCTGAGACACTTTGTTATGAAAATGTAATTTACTTCTCAAAGTAGTTGTGCTAAAATAATATAAAAATAAATAAGTTCAACTATCAAACAATTTGAACAGCTAATTAGTAAAGAGGTGGCTTATGGTGTTCGAAACGATTATATATTCTGTTGAAGAGGATCTCGCATCTATTATTTTAAATAGACCTGAGGTTTCAAATGGTTTTAACATTCCAATGTGTCAGGAAATCCTTGAAGCATTAGAATTAGCTGAGAAGAATCCAGATATTCGTTTTATTCTATTTAAAGCAGTCGGTAAGGTTTTTTCGGTTGGTGGTGATTTAGCAGAGATGAAGCGGGCTGTCGATGCCGATGATATCGATTCGTTAACGCAAATTGCGGAATTGGTTAATCAAATCTCTAAAAAAATGAAGCAACTTCCAAAACCTGTGATTATGGTAGCAGATGGTGCGGTTGCAGGAGCAACTGCTAATATGGCAGTAGCAGCAGATTTTTGTATTGCTTCTGATAAATCCAAGTTTATTCAAGCCTTTGTTGGAGTAGGTTTAGCTCCTGATGCTGGTGGTCTTTTCCTTTTAGGAAGAGCCATTGGTTTGAGTAGAGCAACTCAGTTAGCGATGACCGGTGAACCATTAGGTGCTGAAAAGGCTCTGGAATATGGCGTTGTGTATAAGGTTTCTGAAGTAGATAAATTAGACAAGACTGTTAACCAACTTCTCATGAAGTTAAGACGTAGCTCAGACAATTCTTTTGCTGCGATTAAAGAGTTGGCCTGGTCTAGCATGCTGACTGATTGGGATCGCTATGCTGAAATTGAGTTGAGATTGCAAAGAAATCTATCTTTAAAAGAAGACTTTAAAGAGGGAGTTATTGCCTATTCAGAGCGTCGACGTCCAAAATTTATAGGAAAATAAAAACGTAAAATTTTTATGTTTTTGTTGTTGAGACTTGCTATTTGCTTTGAATTTTGATAAAATTCGATTATCAAAGTAATGAATAGGGGGTGTGGTTTTTGAATTTTCAACTAGTCAATGATTACCTTACATCCATTTTTAACAACGTTTTAGTCATCGAAGAAACTAGTTTACGTAGCAGTCGATTTAATGATGTTTCTATTAAGGAAATGCACACAATAGATGTCATCGGCTCAACACCAAACGCAACTCCAAGTGATATTTCGCGTTCGTTAATGGTAACGTTAGGTACAGTCACAACCAGTTTAAATAACCTTGAACGAAAAGGTTATATTGAACGAACCAGATCTGAAGTTGATCGTCGGGTTGTCCATTTGAGTTTGACCAAAAGAGGAAAACTCTTGTATCGGCTTCACCAACAATTTCACAAGCGGATGGTTAATCAGATTATAGATGGGATGTCTCCAGATGAACGGAAAGTGATGCAAAAAGGGTTGCAGAACCTTTATCGTTTCTTGGAGGATTTGAAATAATGACTTTTGCAAAAATTAGTCAGGCAGCCCATTATGCGCCAATCCAAGTGATTTCCAATCAGGATCTTTCTGAACGGATGGATACCAGTGATGAGTGGATTGCTAGTCGGACAGGAATTCGGAAGCGTCATATTTCTCAATCAGAATCAACCAGCGATTTAGCTACGGAAGTGGCTCGTCGCTTGCTTGAAAAAAGTGGTTTACAAGCGGATCAGTTGGATTTTATCTTTGTTGCTACGATTTCACCGGATTCCATGATGCCATCTACAGCTGCTCGTGTTCAAGCTAAAATTGGTGCCTCTAAAGCCTTTGTTTTTGATTTGACCGCTGCTTGTAGTGGATTTGTATTTGCGCTTGCGACTGCTGAAAAGTATATTCGCTCTGGCCAGTACAAACGAGGAATCGTTATCGGAAGTGAAACCTTATCGAAAGTGATCGATTGGGAAGATCGGACAACAGCAGTCTTGTTTGGGGATGGTGCTGGCGGTGTTTTATTGGAAGCTTCCGAGCAACAAACTTTTTTAGCAGAAAGTCTGTTTTCAGACGGTTCCCGTGGAGAAGTTCTTCAATCATCATCTGTTGGTTTATCTTCACCATATTCTGATAAGGAAGAAGATAAAAAATATTTGTCAATGGATGGGAGAGCAGTCTTTGATTTTGCCATTCGGGATGTGGCTAAGAGTATTAAAAATACGTTAGCAGATGCTCTAGTGCCTGTTGAAGAGATTGATTTTTTTCTTCTGCACCAAGCAAATGACCGTATCTTAGATAAAATGGCTAAGAAAATCGGGGTTGATCGGGAAAAACTTCCTGCAAACATGATGGAATATGGTAACACGAGTGCCGCAAGTATTCCAATTTTATTATCGGAGTGTGTCGACCAAGGACTGATCAAATTGGATGGAAGTCAAACAATTCTTCTGTCTGGATTTGGTGGAGGTTTGACATGGGGCTCACTTCTTGTTACAATCTAGTTAAACATGTGGTAACACATTTTAAAAATTTTTTATTATTTTAAGGAGGCCAATCATGGCAGTATTTGAAAAAGTACAAGAAATTATCGTTGAAGAACTTGGTAAAGAACCATCAGAAGTAACACTTGAGTCTACTTTTGAAGATCTTGAAGCTGATTCATTGGATTTGTTCCAAGTGATTTCAGAAATTGAAGATGCATTCGACATTCAAATTGAAACTGAAGAAGGATTGTCTACTGTAGGTGACCTTGTTGCTTACGTAGAAGAAAAAACTAAATAATAATGGATGAGAGTATCGAAAGATATTCTCTCTTGTTTAGGTAATAGTTTGACGCTCAAAGCAAAGAACCGCTTTCAAACTATTACTTAAGCGAAAATGAGGAAGGTACTATGCAAACACGAATTACAGAATTATTAAACATTAAATATCCAATTTTCCAAGGTGGTATGGCTTGGGTAGCAGATGGAGATCTTGCTGGAGCTGTATCCAATGCAGGTGGTCTTGGGATCATCGGTGGAGGAAATGCACCTAAAGAAGTTGTCAAAGCGAATATTGATCGTGTCAAATCCATTACTGACAAACCTTTTGGAGTGAATATCATGCTCCTCTCTCCTTTTGCAGATGACATTGTTGACTTGGTTATCGAAGAAGGGGTTAAAGTTGTTACCACTGGTGCAGGGAATCCTGGGAAATATATGGATCGTTTCCACGAAGCTGGCATTACCGTTATTCCAGTTGTACCTTCAGTAGCTTTAGCAAAACGGATGGAAAAACTAGGTGCGGATGCTGTGATTGCTGAAGGAATGGAAGCAGGTGGGCATATTGGTAAATTGACTACCATGACCCTGGTTCGTCAAGTGGTCGAAGCTGTTTCTATTCCCGTTATTGGTGCTGGTGGTGTGGCTGATGGTGCTGGAGCAGCTGCAGTCTTCATGCTTGGAGCAGCTGCTGTTCAAGTGGGAACACGATTTGTCGTAGCTAAAGAATCAAATGCTCACCAAAACTTTAAGAATAAAATCTTGAAAGCTAAAGACATTGATACAGTAGTGTCTGCGTCAGTTGTTGGCCATCCAGTTCGTGCGATTAAGAATAAATTGGCTTCTGCCTATAACCAAGCGGAAAAAGATTTCTTGGCAGGTAAGAAGACTCAAGAAGAAATTGAAGAATTAGGAGCAGGTGCTCTTCGCAATGCTGTTGTGGACGGAGACGTTGATAACGGATCTGTGATGGCAGGACAAATTGCAGGTCTCGTAGGTAAAGAAGAAACCTGTGCTGAAATCTTGGAAGATATCTATTTTGGAGCTGCTAAAGTCATTCAGAAAGAAGCAGCTCGCTGGGCAGATGTCAAATTCTAACAAGTAAAGGAAAGGAAGAGGACAGTGACAAAACGTGCTTTCTTATTTGCTGGTCAAGGTGCCCAAAAATTGGGGATGGCTAGTGACTTGTATGCAACTTATCCGATTGTTAAGGAGACATTTGATACTGCAAGTCAGATTTTGGGCTATGATTTACGAGAATTGATTGATTCTGATGAAGACAAGCTCAATCAAACACGCTTTACCCAACCGGCTATTTTGACAACTTCAGTAGCTATTTATCGTCTATTAGCAGAAAAGGGCATGACACCGGATATTGTTGCCGGTCTTTCTCTAGGAGAATATTCTGCTTTGGTTGCTGCAGGTGCTCTTTCTTTTGAAGAAGCAGTCGCTTTGGTAGCCAAGCGGGGTGAATTTATGGAAACAGCTGCGCCTGCTGGAAGCGGGAAGATGGTAGCTGTCATGAATACTGATCCTGCCTTGATTGAAGAAATCTGTCAACAGGCTTCTGAAAAGGGAGTTGTAACACCAGCTAACTACAATACTCCTGCCCAAATTGTGATTGGTGGAGAGGTTGAAGCTGTGGATTATGCAGTTGAACTCTTACAAGAAGCAGGGGCAAAACGGTTGATTCCTCTAAATGTCTCTGGTCCTTTCCATACGGCCTTACTTGCTTCTGCTAGTGAAAAACTAGCGACTGAACTTGAAAAAGTTACTTTTAAGGACTTTAGCTTGCCTTTGGTTGGGAATACAGAAGCAAAGATCATGAAATCAGACGAAATCAAAGCTTTATTAGCTCGCCAGGTGATGGAGCCTGTTCGTTTCTATGATTCGATTGCAACGATTCAAGAGTTTGGAGTAGATGAAGTGATTGAAATTGGTCCAGGTAAGGTCTTGACTGGTTTCTTGAAAAAAATTGATAAAACTCTTCCAACGAAAAATGTTGAGGATCAAGCAAGCCTTGATGCCTTACTGAACGAATAAGATGAGGTGACTATGGAACTGAAGAATAAAAATGTATTTGTTACTGGCTCAAGTCGAGGCATTGGATTGGCTATTGCACATAAATTTGCGTCAAAAGGTGCCAACATTGTCTTAAATAGTCGTGGAGAGCTCCCTGCAGGTCTAGTGGATGAATTTGCCTCATACGGTGTGAAGGTAGTTGGCGTTACTGGGGATGTATCCCAAGCTACGGAAGCGAAACGAATGGTCGCGGAAGCGATTGAAGCACTTGGCTCAGTAGACATCCTTGTTAACAATGCTGGGATTACCAATGATAAGCTCATGTTAAAATTGACGGAAGAAGATTTTGAGCAAGTCTTGAAGGTGAATTTGACTGGTGCTTTTAATATGACACAATCAGTCTTAAAGCCGATGACCAAGGCGCGTGAAGGTGCTATCATTAACATGTCGAGTGTTGTCGGTCTAACCGGAAATGTTGGACAAGCTAACTATGCAGCCTCAAAAGCTGGTTTGATTGGTTTTTCTAAATCGGTAGCGCGTGAAGTAGCTGGTAGAAATGTCCGAGTCAATGTCATTGCGCCGGGCTTCATTGAGTCTGATATGACAGAAGGACTTCCGGAAAAAATTAAAGAAATGTCTCTCGCTCAAATTCCAATGAAACGATTTGGAAATACAGAAGAAGTAGCAGATGTTGCAGTCTTTCTTGCGACTCAAGAATATCTAACAGGGCAAGTCATCGCAATTGATGGTGGCTTAACCATGCAATAAAAAGAGGTAGGTTTTGAAATGAAATTAAATCGTGTTGTTGTAACAGGCTATGGCTTGACATCTCCAATCGGAAACACTCCAGAAGAATTTTGGAATAGCTTAAAAGAAGGAAAAATTGGAATTGGTCCGATTACAAAATTTGACCACAGTGACTTTGCTGTTCATAATGCAGCTGAAATCCAAGATTTCCCATTTGATAAATACTTTATCAAAAAAGATACAAACCGCTTTGACAACTACTCATTATATGCTTTGTATGCCGCTCAAGAAGCTGTGAATCATGCAGGTTTAGATGTAGAAGCTATTGATAAAGATCGTTTTGGTGTCATTGTTGCTTCTGGTATCGGTGGTATCAAAGAAATCGAAGATCAAGTGATTCGCTTGCATGAAAAAGGGCCAAAACGTGTCAAACCAATGACCCTTCCAAAAGCTCTGCCAAATATGGCATCTGGTAATGTTGCTATGCGTTTTGGAGCTAATGGAATTTGTAAATCGATCAATACTGCTTGTGCCTCTTCCAATGATGCGATTGGGGATGCTTTCCGTGCCATTAAATTTGGTTTCCAAGATTTGATGTTGGTAGGTGGTTCAGAAGCTTCTATTACGCCATTTGCAATTGCCGGTTTCCAAGCCCTAACAGCTCTTTCAACAACAGAAGATCCAACTCGTGCTTCTATTCCATTTGATAAAGATCGGAATGGATTTGTAATGGGTGAAGGATCAGGTATGTTGGTACTTGAAAGTTTGGAACACGCTGAAAAACGTGGTGCAACCATTCTTGCTGAAGTGGTGGGCTACGGTAATACCTGTGATGCTTACCATATGACTTCTCCACATCCAGAAGGTCAAGGTGCTATCAAGGCAATGAAGTTGGCTTTGGATGAGGCAGAAATTGAACCAGCTCAAGTTGATTATGTCAACGCCCATGGAACCTCTACTCCAGCAAATGAAAAAGGAGAAAGTGGTGCAATCGTTTCTGTATTTGGTACAGAAGTTCCAGTATCTTCTACAAAATCATTTACAGGTCACCTCTTGGGAGCAGCAGGGGCAGTTGAAGCTATTGCGACAATTGAAGCAATTCGCCATCAATATGTTCCAAAAACTGCTGGAACACAAGAGTTATCAGATTATATTGAAGCCAATGTCATCTTTGGTGAAGGGCAAGAACGTCCGATTTCCTATGCTATTTCCAATACATTTGGATTTGGAGGACACAATGCTGTCTTAGCCTTTAAACGTTGGGAGGGATAAAGTGAATATTCAAGAAATTAAAGACCTAATGAGTCAATTTGACCAATCCAGTCTTCGTGAATTTAGCTATCAAAATGCAACGGATGTGCTATCATTTAGTAAAAATACTGGCAGTGTAGCTAGCTCGCAACCTGCTACGCCAGCTCCTGTAGTTCAGGAAGTGGCGCCCGCTGTTGAAAGCCCTGTTGTTCTCGCAGAAGAACCAGCTGCTCCGTCAGCTCCAGAAGTTGCTCCAACAGTAGCAGCAGAAGGGGAAGTAGTTGAAAGTCCTCTTGTCGGTGTAGCTTATTTAGCTTCAGGTCCAGATAAACCAGCTTTTGTTCAGGTTGGAGATAGCGTTTCAAAAGGCCAAACTTTATTGATTATTGAAGCAATGAAAGTCATGAATGAAGTTCCTGCGCCAAGAGATGGAATCGTCACTGAAATCCTTGTTTCAAATGAAGAAATGGTCGAGTTTGGGAAAGGATTGGTACGGATTAAATGATCGATATTCAAGCTATTAAAGAGGCTCTTCCGCATCGCTATCCGATGTTGTTGGTGGATCGCGTCCTTGAAACAAGTGAGGATACGATTGTAGCCATTAAGAATGTGACGATCAATGAGCCCTTCTTTAATGGGCACTTTCCAAGCTACCCAGTAATGCCAGGTGTCCTCATTATGGAAGCCTTGGCACAAACTGCCGGTGTCTTAGAATTATCCAAACCAGAAAATAAAGGGAAATTAGTCTTTTACGCTGGAATGGATAAGGTTAAATTTAAAAAACAAGTCGTTCCGGGAGATCAGCTCGTGATGACGGCTACCTTTGTCAAGCGTCGTGGTTCGATTGCGGTCGTGGAAGCAAAAGCGGAAGTCGATGGGAAATTAGCTGCTAGCGGGACCCTAACATTTGCAATTGGTAACTAGGGAGGTTTCTATGTTCCGAAAAATTTTAATCGCGAATCGTGGTGAAATTGCGGTCCGGATTATTCGAGCTGCTCGTGAATTAGGAATTGAAACAGTCGCTGTCTATTCAACGGCTGATAAAGAAGCCTTGCATACCTTACTAGCGGATGAAGCAGTTTGTATTGGGCCTGCCAAGTCAACCGAGTCTTATTTGAACATGAATGCTGTTTTATCTGCAGCAGTTTTGACTGGATCAGAAGCGATTCACCCAGGATTTGGATTTTTGAGTGAAAATTCGAAGTTTGCCACCATGTGTGAAGAAGTAGGGATTAAGTTTATTGGACCATCAGGATCTGTTATGGATATGATGGGTGATAAAATTAATGCCCGAGCACAAATGATCAAAGCAGGCGTACCTGTGATTCCAGGATCAGATGGTGAAGTTCATACAGCTGAAGAAGCCTTGGAAGTTGCTGATCGGATTGGCTATCCTGTTATGCTGAAGGCGTCAGCTGGAGGTGGCGGTAAAGGTATCCGTAAAGTAGAACGGGCAGAGGACCTAGTTCCAGCTTTTGAATCTGCTTCGACAGAAGCTAAGGCGGCCTTTGGCAATGGAGCTATGTACCTTGAACGCGTCATCTACCCAGCTCGTCATATTGAGGTTCAAATTTTGGCTGACCAATTTGGACATGTGGTTCATTTGGGTGAACGGGATTGTTCCCTTCAAAGAAACAACCAAAAAGTCCTCGAAGAATCTCCATCCGTAGCAATCGGTAAGACAATTCGAGACCAAATCGGATCTGCAGCTGTCCGCGCGGCAGAATCTGTTGGCTATGAAAATGCTGGGACAATCGAGTTTCTTTACGATGAAGGTAAAGGCGAATTTTACTTCATGGAGATGAATACTCGGGTTCAAGTTGAGCATCCCGTGACAGAATTTGTCACTGGAATTGATATCGTGAAAGAGCAAATTAAAATTGCTGCTGGGCAAGAATTGTCTGTAAGCCAAGAAGATATTCAAATTTCTGGCCATGCGATTGAATGCCGGATCAATGCAGAAAATCCTGCCTTTAACTTTGCACCTAGCCCAGGAAAAATCACCAATCTCTATCTTCCAAGTGGAGGAGTCGGCTTGCGCGTGGATTCTGCTGTCTATCCTGGCTATACGATTCCACCTTACTACGATAGTATGATTGCCAAAATCATTGTCCATGGAGAGAATCGTTTTGATGCCTTGATGAAGATGCAACGCGCCCTCTATGAGTTGGAAATTGACGGTGTAATGACTAACAGTGATTTCCAATTGGATTTGATTTCAGATTCGAATGTGATTGCTGGTGATTACGATACCGCCTTTCTGATGGAGACATTTTTACCAAATTATCAGAAAAATCAATAAGCAATGAACTTTGTAAATGTGAGATTCATTTTCACAAGGAATGAACGGGCACAATTACAAAGTTCTTTTACCAAGTAAGGAGAAGTTGATGGCTTTATTTTCTAAAAAAGATAAGTACATTCGAATTAATCCCAATCGGTCGGCCATTGAAGCACCTCAGCCGAAACCAGAGGTTCCAGATGAGTTGTTTTCTCAGTGTCCGGGCTGTAAACATACGATTTATCAAAAGGATCTAGGAAGTGAACGTCTGTGTCCTAAGTGTGGTTATACCTTCCGAATATCTGCGGTAGAGCGACTTCAATTGACAATTGATCCAGGAAGCTTTATTGAATTGTTTACGGGTATTGAGACCAAGGACCCGCTTAAGTTTCCAAACTACAAGAAGAAATTGGCGGCTGTTCGTGAATTGACAGGACTTGATGAAGCTGTGCTAACAGGAACTGCAAAGATCGGGGGCCATCAAGTGGCTCTCGGTATTATGGATTCTAATTTCATCATGGCTTCTATGGGCTCTGTGGTCGGTGAAAAGATTACGCGTCTATTTGAATTGGCGACAGAAGAAAAGCTCCCAGTTGTGCTCTTTACCGCTTCTGGTGGAGCTCGGATGCAAGAAGGAATCGTCAGTTTGATGCAGATGGCTAAAATCTCTGCAGCTGTTCAAAGACACTCAAAAGCAGGCTTATTTTATCTGACAGTTCTAACAGACCCAACAACAGGAGGGGTAACGGCGTCATTTGCAATGGAAGGAGATATTATCATTGCAGAGAGTCAAGCCCTTGTGGGATTTGCAGGTCGAAGAGTGATCGAGTCTACCGTACGGGAACAGTTGCCAGATAATTTCCAAAAGGCTGAATTTTTGCAGGAGCATGGCTTTGTGGATGTGATTGTCCAGCGTAGTGAAATGCGTTCAACAATCGCAGACTTGTTAGCCTTTCATGGAGGGAAGTAATGACAAGAATAACACAAATTATTAAAGAAGCTCGTGACCAAGGACGTTTGACAGCTCTCGATTATGCACATGGAATTTTTGATAACTTTATCGAATTGCATGGAGATCGGAATTTCCGAGATGACGGTGCAGTGATTGGTGGAATTGGTTGGCTAGGAGAACAAGCGGTGACGGTGGTCGGGATTCAAAAAGGAAAGAATCTTCAAGACAATCTCAGTCGAAACTTTGGTCAACCCCATCCTGAAGGCTATCGAAAAGCCTTGCGTCTGATGAAACAGGCGGAGAAATTTGGTCGTCCAGTAGTAACCTTCATCAATACCGCGGGTGCTTATCCGGGTGTTGGCGCTGAAGAACGAGGACAAGGTGAGGCTATTGCCCGTAACCTCATGGAAATGAGTGACTTAAAAGTTCCGATTATCGCGATTATCATCGGAGAAGGTGGCTCAGGTGGGGCTCTTGCTTTAGCTGTAGCAGACAAGGTCTGGATGCTTGAGAACTCCATCTATGCAGTTTTGAGTCCAGAAGGATTTGCCTCTATTCTCTGGAAAGACGGAAGCCGTGCCATGGAAGCAGCTGAATTGATGAAGATTACTTCGCATGAGTTGTTGAATATGGATATTGTGGACAAGGTGATTCCGGAGCATGGTTTTTCCAATGGCGAATTACTAGCTCAAGTGAAGAAGGAAATCCAAGCAGAATTGAAGGAGCTACAAGCCTTGCCTCTCGAAGAACTTCTAGAGCAACGTTACCAACGTTTTCGTAAATATTAAAAAACTGAGCTTGCTATTTGCAAGACTCAGTTTTTTCTTATTTTGGTGCGATGACTTCAGCGCCACCCATGTATGGACGAAGGACTTCAGGAATGGTTACAGAACCATCTTCATTTTGATAATTTTCAAGAATAGCAGCAACGGTACGTCCAACAGCCAATCCAGAACCGTTCAAGGTGTGAAGAAGTTTGACTTTACCATCTGCTTCGTCACGGTAGCGGATTTGCGCACGGCGGGCTTGGAAATCTTCTGTGTTGGAACAGCTTGAGATTTCACGGTAGGTATTTTGCGCTGGAATCCAGACTTCCAAGTCATAAGTCTTAGCAGCTGAGAAGCCCATGTCTCCCGTTGAGAGAGCCATGACACGGTATGGAAGGTTGAGTTTTTGAAGGATATTTTCAGCGTTAGCTGTCATCTTTTCCAATTCTTCATATGATTCTTCCGGTTTGGCAAATTTAACCATTTCAACCTTGTGGAATTGGTGCAAACGAATCAAACCACGAGTATCACGACCAGCAGAACCAGCTTCAGAACGGAAAGATGGACTCATAGCAGTAAAGTAGATTGGTAGATCTTTACCATCAATGATTTCATCACGGTAGTAGTTGGTCAGTGGAACTTCAGCAGTTGGAATCAAGACATAGTTGGTGTCGCTGAGTTCAAAAGTATCTTCCTTGAATTTTGGATATTGACCAGTACCAAACATAGAATCGTGGTTGACCATGTAAGGGGTGATGACTTCTGTGTATCCTTCCTTGCCATGCTCATCCAACATAAAATTGTAGATAGCACGTTCTAAGCGAGCTCCAAGCCCCTTGTAGAAGAGGAAACGAGCGCCAGTGACTTTACCACCACGTTCCCAGTCAAGGATGTCTAAGTCTTCTCCAAGGTCCCAGTGAGCTTTTGGTTCGAAGTCAAACTCGCGAGGAGTTCCCCAACGGCGAACTTCTACGTTATCGTCTTCATCAGCCCCAACAGGCACACTATCAGCAGGGATGTTTGGAAGAGTCGTAGTAAATTCTGTCAATCTCGCATCAATTTCTGCCAATTCTGCATCCAAGGCTTTGACCTCTGCAGAAAGAGTTTGCATGGCAGCAATCTTATCATCTGCATTTTCTTTGTTGCGTTTGGCTTGGGCGATTTCAGCAGATACTGTGTTACGCTCAGCCTTGAGGCTTTCTACTTTGACCAAGATGTCACGTCGCTTGGCATCGATTTCTTTCATTTCGTTCAAGATGGCAGTATCTACACCGCGTGTCGCTAATTTTTCAGCAACTGCATCAAAGTCTGTACGAATTCGTTTAATATCTAACATAGCTTCTCCTTTAACAAAAAGCACACCTGTTACAGTGTTGGAGTGGCAGGGCCACGGTTCCATCCAACTTCACAGGTGTGCACTTGATTTGATCTTCAATTTTTTGATAAACGGTAGAATTTCAATTAAGTCCTCTATCTGCTCACAGCAACCGCAGACTTTCTGAAAGATTTCCTTAATTTACTTATCCGTTTTCGTTTATTATACAAGAAAAGGAGCTATTTTGCAAATAGATTTTTAATTTTAGCTGCGATGGTTTGGATCAAGGTCGGTAGCTTGACAATTTTATCATTTCCAAGGTGTTGACGGGCAATTTTTAAGATTTTACCCGAGTCTTTAGAAGCAAATAGAAACTTGCTTTCCTTGGTGTAAATTTCAAAATGGCGGCTAATTTTACGCCCGGATACGTTGGCTCCGATCTGTTCGATTTCTTTCCAGGGAATTTGGACGTAGTCTTCTACATTAGCATCCGCATAAAATTCAAAAGCGACATTCCCAACTAGGATTTTTCCAACCTTTCCACCAACACCTAGATAAGAGACACCAGTGGTATGGAATTCCACGGTTTTATTCTGTGATTGCGCCATGTGATCCTCCTGTAACAATGTTCATTTCATTATACCATAATAAAAAGAAGGTCGAAACCTTCTTTTTTGTTGATCTTTGCTTACATCAAGCCAGCAACGTGTGCCAAGACACCGATTACAAAGAGGGCGATGATGATAGTGATTGGAGATACTTTCTTCTTAAGCAACCACATACAAGCGAAAGTAAGAAGCAATCCCATCAAACCAGGAATCAATGAATCCAAGTTTTGTTGGAAAGTCGTAACTTTTTCAGGTGTTTGAGATAGACCTGAACCAACTTGAGCGAAGGCTTCTTGGATACCCTTGTATCCTTCAGGAAGTTTATCCCAGTGGATATAAGCTTTGTCGTCTAATTTGACAGAAGAAACATTAAAGATGAATTTAATAGATACCCAACGTTCTACCAAGACAGCAAGGATGAACATCCCGAGGATAGAAGCTCCTTTAGTGATATCTTGCAAGATCCCACCAGACATATCTTTGGTAATTTCAGAACCTGCTTTGTATCCAAGTTCTTGGGTGTACCACAAGAAGGACATACGAATCGCATTCCAAGCAAAGAAGAAGATAAGTGGACCAAGGATATTACCAGTCAAGGCAAGAGATGCACCAAGTGCTCCAAGGATTGGACGAACTGTAAACCAGAAGACAGGATCTCCGATACCCGCCAAAGGTCCCATCATACCAATCTTAACCCCTTGGATAGCGGCATCATCAATCGCAGCGCCATTTGCTTTTTCTTCTTCAAGGGCAAGAGTTACCCCGATGATTGGAGCAGCTACGTATGGGTGAGTGTTGAAGAACTCCATGTGACGCTCAAGAGCAGCCGCTTGGTCTTCTTTCTTCGTGTAAAGTTTTTTGATAGCTGGGATCAATGAGTAAGCCCAACCCAAGTTTTGCATCCGTTCATAGTTCCAAGAACCTTGCAAGAAGGTTGAACGCCACCAAACTTTTTGACGATCTGATTTAGATAATTGTAATTTTTCAGTCATGATAGTGTCACACCTTTCTTAATAGTCTTCAAGGATATCGCCGATTGGGTCATTAGAAGTAGCAACTCCGCCACCTCCATTGCCACCTTTCTTAGAGAGAGAAAGGTAGATCAAGGCAAGTGCAACACCAATTGCACCAAGAGCAATCAAGGTCAATTGGCTAACGGCAGCAAGAGCAAAACCAATGGCAAAGAATGGCCAAACTTCACGGCTTGCCATCATGTTGATAACCATGGCGTAACCAACGGCTACGACCATACCACCACCGATTTGCATACCGTCTGACAACCAAGCAGGCATCGCTTCAAGAGCACCTTTAACAGTGTCAGCAGGGATCATCAAAAGAAGGGCTGCAGGAATGGCGATACGAAGACCTTGAAGGAGAAGGGCTACAAAGTGAGCGCGTTCTACGCCTTTGATATCACCTTTTTTAGCAGCAGCGTCAGCAGTGTGGACCAAACCAACGGAGAGAGTACGGACGATCATGGTCAAAAAAAGACCAGCAACTGCAAGTGGAATAGCTACACCTTGAGCCACAGCGATTCCTTTAGAGCTAAAGTCACCACCAAGAACCAAGATAATCGCAGCAGCGACTGATGCAAGAGCAGCGTCGGGTGCAACTGCGGCACCAATGTTGGCCCAGCCAAGTGCAAGTAATTGAAGGGAACCACCAAGCATAACACCGGCAGTCAAGTTACCTGTTACCAAACCGATTAAGGTACAAGCAACAAGTGGTTGGTGGAATTGGAATTGGTCAAGGATACCTTCAAGACCTGCTAAGAAGGCAACAACGACCACTAATACCATAGAAATAATAGACATGTTTAAAATCCTTTCGTAAGTAATCGATTATTGAACGTTAGCTTTGTTAATTAAGTCAAACAAATCTTTCTTAGAGTCATTTGGCACTTTACGGACATCAAATTCGACTCCAAGATCACGCATTTTTTCAAATGTAGCCACATCCTCTTTGTCCATTGACAACACATTGTTGACCATGGTTTTACCAGTTGAGTGGGCCATTGAACCAACGTTCAAGGTTTTAATCGGAACACCACCCTCGATGGCACGAAGGGCATCTTGAGGTGTTTCAAACAAGATCAAAGCATGTGTTTCACCAAAGCGTGGATCATTTGCAACGTCGATCAATTTTTGAATTGGGACAACGTTTGCTTTCACACCATTCGGTGCTGCTTGCTTGATCAACTCTTTACGGAGTTCATCTTTAGCAACTGAATCTGAAGCAACAATGATCCGATCGGCTTTTGAATCGGGTGTCCAAGCAGTTGCGACTTGTCCATGAAGCAGACGAGTGTCTAAGCGAGCAAGGTTGATCTTGAGCTTACCATCTCCAATCACTGTTCCTTCTGGAATAGCAGCTTGGGCAACAGGGGCAGCGGAAGCAGTGCTTGCTTCTTCGACTGGATTCAATTCTTCTGGAAGAGCTTTGATTCCATCTTTAGATTCTTTGATAATGTTTGCAGCGACTTTATCAACGCCGGCATTTGCATCCATCAATCGCTCTGTATAAGCTTGAATCAACATTGGAAGGTTTAATCCTGTGATGATCGCAAATTTACGATCTGGATTTTCTCCCATAACGCGACTCGCTTGGTTAAATGGAGAACCACTCCAAAGGTCAGCCAAAACCAAGACTTCATCTTCTGCATCAAATGCGGCAACAGCTGCATTAAATTTAGCATAGAGATCATCCGGGCCTTCACTTGGCATGAACGTAACCACTTGAACTTTCTCTTGATCCCCAAAGATCATCGAGCCGGATTGGTGGATTCCAGCTGCAAATTCACCGTGGCTAGCAATAATGATACCAATACTCATTATTGACATTCCTCCTTATAAAATTTGTTTGACTTTCAGTTTAAGAAAACTTTAAGCTTATCTATTATAAAACGTTTTCATAATAAAGTCAATTTTTCAGTACTAAATTAAAGGAAAAAGAGACTCTTTAATATATTAAAGTATCAACATCTATCTTTAGATGTTGGTAGACTTCTTTGGTTATTAAATTCGAAAATCCTTGATAAGAGGGGAACTAAGGGGATTCTATGTTTCTGAAAAGAGTAGTAGTAGCTTCTAATATGTAAAATAAAAATATAGCAATCCTTTTCAGGTCCTGTTTGTGAGAAACTAAAAAAGACCAGCCCATTTGGGCCAGTCTAATAGGTTCGTTTATTAGTTAGTGAAGTCAAGTACCATACGTCCTTGAATGGTTCCGGCTTCCATTTCGTCAAAGACTTTGACAGCATCTTCTACTGGACGTTTTTGAACGACTGGAACAACCAAGCCTTCTGCACCAAATTGGAAGGCTTCTTCCAAGTCTTTACGAGTTCCTACAAGAGAACCTATGACTTGGATACCATCTAATACTGTTTTCACAATGCTGAGGTCCATCATTTCAGAAGGAAGTCCGACTGCGACAACGCGACCACCTGCACGAACTGAATCCACTGCTTGGTTGAAGGCTACTTTAGAAACAGCGGTTACGACAGCAGAGTGAGCTCCACCATTTGTTTTTTCTTTGATCAAGCCTGGAACATCTTCGACTTCACGACCATTTATGACAAAATCTGCGCCAACTTCTTTCGCCAATTCGAGTTTATCATTGTTGATATCGACAGCGATGACATGTGCGTTGAAGACTTTCTTAGCATATTGAACAGCCAAGTTTCCTAGTCCCCCAGCTCCGTAGATAACAACCCATTGGCCTGGTTCAGCTTTAGCTTCTTTGATAGCTTTGTAAGTTGTAACTCCTGCACAGGTAATAGAAGAAGCTTGCGCTGGATCTAATCCTTCCGGTACTTTAACCGCGTAATCCGCAGTAACGATACATTGTTCAGCCATTCCTCCATCAACAGAGTAACCAGCATTTTTTACAGTACGGCAAAGAGTTTCACGACCAGTTGTACAGTATTCACAAGTTCCACATCCTTCGAAGAACCATGCGACACTGACACGATCCCCAACTTTTAGGCTCCTAACATCTGGAGCAACTTCTTTAACAATACCGATTCCTTCGTGTCCAAGAACACGGCCTGGAACTTTACCGAAGTCTCCATGAGCAACGTGCAAGTCAGTGTGGCAGACACCACAGTATTCGATTTGAACAAGAGCTTCCCCTGTCTCAAGTGGACGCATGTCTTTGTTTGCAACGATTTCAACACCAGTACCTTCTGGATTTACAACAACAGCTTTCATAGTTTTCCTCCTCAAGAGCTTAGTTGGATTAGAGACGGTAATAAGACGAGAAGTAACATCACTTGAATCATTATCGTATGAAACGAGCTAGGCTCCTTTTTTATTTTTGTTATGTTAATTTTATCACAAACTTTATCGGTTAGCAAGCGTTTACACAGAAAATTTTCTGAAAATAAACTTAACCGGTTAAACTATTTTCAGAAAAGCCACCTATAAGGTTCCGTATGTTTGAGAAAACAAAAAAGCTTGAATCCTTTCTTGTAAAAGGTGATTCAAGCGCTTCTCTATTTATAGGAAGAGTTTTTCTAGTTGACGAGCAACACCGTCCTGATCGTTTGTATACTCGGTTTGTTTATCGGCATAGGGGAGGAGGACAGGATTGGCGTTTTTCATTGCATAACCAGTTCCTGCGAAAGCCAACATGTCTGTATCGTTTTGTTCGTCTCCAAAGGCAATCAGATTTTTCCGATCAAGTCCGTAAGTCTCGAGGAGATAGTTGAGGGCAAAGGCCTTATTGACCCCTTTTGGAGCACATTCCAGAATGTTGAGGGGACCGCCCCAGCTATTGATTTCTAGCTCGTGATGGTAGTAATCACGCATTTCTTCGGCTAAAGCATACTTATCTTCAGCGCGCGTTTGAAAGAGGATGGCGTTTGGGTTTTCGGTAACTTTACGAGCTTCGAATTTTGTTTTGGAGGAGATTTTAGAAACCCCAAATAAAGCAGGATCAATCGTATGGTGGTAGGTGTGGGTGACATAGAACTTATTGCGATACTCTCCTGCAATAAAGTCCGCTTGGATGTCATTTTCTCTCTTGACCATATCGAGGAGGTATTTTTTATCAAGGGTCATGGATAGTTCTTTGGACCATTTTTTATTTGGAATATGAGTGAGAGCGCCGTTAAAGTTAATCATGGGACTTTCCAATCCCAATTCCTTATAGATGTGATCTGCCATTCGATAGGGACGCCCAGTTGTAATAATGATCCGGTGACCTTGTTCACTGACTTTCTGGATGGTTTCAATCGTATAAGGCGATAATTTGCTCTCGGAATTTAATAAGGTGCCATCTAAATCGACAGCGATTAGTTTTTTATTCATAGGAAGATTCCTTTCATTTGTATGGTTTTTCTTACTCTAAATGAGGAGTATAGAAGTGCCATATTTTAAGAAGAATGCTACCATTATACCAGATAAACAGGAAAATTTCAGTTTTTCAAATAGTAAATGCTGAGGCACTAAAGATTATCCAGATGAATCTCTTGTAAAAGTGAATGATATTTGATAAAATATTGGTATTGTTCGTGATTGAGTCGCGAGCAGATTTATTTTTTTAAGGAGCTTATTAGAAAAATGGATAAGTTTTTCAAACTATCTGAACACGGAACGACGGTTCGTACAGAGGTATTAGCTGGTTTAACGACCTTCTTTGCCATGTCTTATATCTTATTTGTAAACCCTCAAATGCTCTCCCAAACAGGAATGCCTGCTCAGGGAGTATTTCTAGCAACCATTATTGGGTCAGTCGTCGGGACTCTCATGATGGCTTTCTATGCGAATCTGCCTTATGCCCAAGCACCAGGAATGGGCTTGAATGCTTTCTTTACCTTTACAGTGGTATTTGGGATGGGCTATTCTTGGAAAGAAGCCTTGGGAATGGTCTTTATTTGTGGATTGATTTCCTTGATTATCACATTAACTAATGTTCGGAAAATGATTATTGAGTCCATTCCAAATGCTTTGCGTTCAGCTATTTCAGCTGGTATCGGAATTTTCTTGGCTTATGTGGGAATCAAAAATGCTGGCTTGTTGAAGTTTTCGATTGATCCGCATACCTATACGGTGGCAGGAGAGGGGGCTGACAAAGCGAATGCAGCGATTACAGCAAATTCTGCAGCGGTCCCAGGACTTGTTAGTTTCAATAGTCCGACAGTCCTCCTTGCCTTGGCTGGCTTAGCCATTACTGTTTTCTTTGTCATCAAGGGCATTAAAGGAGGAATTATCCTTTCTATCCTTACGACAACAATCCTTGGTATTGTATTTGGCATTGTTGATCTTTCAACGATTGACTTTGGTAGTACCCATCTTGGAGCAGCCGTTAATGATCTTGGCAAAATTTTTGGAGCTGCACTTGGTTCAGAAGGATTAGGTTCTTTGATTACCAATACTTCTCGTCTTCCTGAAACCTTGATGGCCATCTTGGCATTCTCCTTGACAGATATCTTTGATACGATTGGTACCTTGATCGGTACAGGAGAAAAAGTCGGAATCGTGGCTACAAATGGTGAAAATCACCAATCCGCTAAATTGGATAAAGCCCTTTATTCAGACCTTGTAGCCACATCTGTTGGTGCCATTGCAGGTACTTCAAATGTGACGACTTATGTTGAGTCAGCTGCGGGTATCGGAGCTGGTGGACGGACTGGTCTGACAGCCCTTGTAGTAGCCCTCTGTTTTGCAGTGTCAAGTATCTTTAGTCCTCTTCTTGCCATCGTACCAACTGCAGCGACAGCACCGATTTTAATCATCGTTGGGATCATGATGTTAAGTAGCTTGAAAAACATCCATTGGGATGATATGGCAGAAGCTGTACCAGCCTTCTTCACCTCTATCTTTATGGGATTCAGCTATTCCATCACAAATGGGATTGCAGCAGGTTTTATTACCTATACAGTAACCAAATTGGTCAAAGGTGAAGCCAAAGAAGTTCACAGTATGATTTGGATTTTAGATGCCTTGTTTATCTTGAACTTTATCAGTATGGCCTTGCATTAAAATGAACATAAAGGAAAGCTTGGACAAAAGGTCCAAGCTTTTTTTGATTGCTCATGTGAGGCAGGAGGTTGATCGACTAAAAATAGTGGGCAATAATCAATTATTTTTGGTATAATGGAGGAATGAAAAGTCAAAATGAACAAGAGTTGATGGCCCTTGGAAAACAGTTGGGTCAACGATTAGAAAAACAGGATGTCGTGATTCTGACGGGAGATCTGGGGGCAGGGAAAACAACCTTTACAAAAGGCCTTGCTCAAGGTTTGGATATTCGTCAGATGATCAAAAGTCCCACTTATACTATCGTGAGAGAATATGAAGGTCGCTTACCCTTGTATCACTTGGATGTCTATCGTATTGGAGATGATCCAGATTCGATTGATTTGGATGACTTTTTATTTGGTGAAGGGGTGACCGTTATTGAGTGGGGAGAATTGCTAGAGACCAGTCTTCCTGCTGGATATTTAAAGGTTGAACTGCTCAAGGACGGCGACGGACGTGAGATACGCTTGTCAGCTGTCGGTGAACGTGCAGAACAATTAAAGGACTCATTTCTAACTTCTGTAGGAGCTTGAAGATGGAACAGGTGTTGGATCTCTTTTTAAAAGAGGCTGAGGTTTCAGATGCAGAGCCTTTACTCGACTTTTTTAAAGCTGTAGCGACTGAATCTGAGTTCATGACCTTGGCTCCAGAAGGGCTTGGGATGACCAAGCAAGAGTTGGAAATATTTGCTGAAACACAAGCACAAACAGGCAATCAATTATGTCTCTTATTATACTTGGGTGAGGATCTGGTAGGTGTCTTAAATATTGCAGCGGATCAAAACAGAGCCTTGCGCCATATTGGAGATGTCTTTATCGTTGTTCGGAAGGCCTATTGGAATAAAGGCTTGGGTCGTATTCTTCTAGAAGAAGGAATCGCATGGGCAGAAGGTACCAACCTCCTTCGAAAGTTAGACCTCAGTGTCCAAGTTCGAAATGAACGGGCCATCCATCTCTACCAAACGCTAGGATTTGAAATTGAAGGTCTCCGCAAGAGAGGCGTATACAAGGAAGGGGAATATCTGGATGTTTACCTAATGGGCAAACTGATAGATGGACAGAATCAATGATTAAAAAAATTCTATTAATGTTTTTTAGTTTGTTAGCTGTAACGACAATCGGGCTTGGAGCCTATGGGCTGACCATCCTCAATCAGTCAACAAACACGTTGAGTAAGACCTTTAAAGGCATTGGCGATGAAAATAATGTCATTGCAGAAAACAAACCGATGACCATCTTGCTCATGGGGGTTGATACAGGGTCAGGTTCACGAGAGGATCAGTGGGTAGGAAACAGTGATACCATGATTCTGGTGACGGTGAATCCACAGACGCGTGAAACAACGATTATGAGTTTGGAACGGGATATCTTGACCAATATCACGAAGGATGGAGAAACTGTCCAAGCGAAGCTGAATGCGGCTTATGCTCAAGGTGGGGCAGAGTTGGCCATTGAAACCATCCAAGATTTGATGAATATTCATATTGACCGTTATGCGATGATCAATATGAAAGGTCTCGTCCAACTGGTTGATAAGGTCGGTGGTATCACGGTAAACAATCCATTTGATTTTGATATTTCAATCGAAGAAAATGAACCGGAATACACAGCGAAAATTCCACCTGGTCGTCAAGAGATTGATGGAGAGCAAGCCTTGGTATATTCACGGATGCGTTATCAAGATCCAGAAGGAGACTATGGCCGTCAAAAACGACAACGGGAAGTTATCGAAAAGATCATCAAGAAAGTATTGACTCTGGACGGTTTGAGCAACTATCAAGGAATTATTGAAGCGGTTAGTGATAATATGCAGACCAATATCTCCTTGGATACGAATAGCTTGATGCAGTTGATGGGTTATCGAGATGCCTTGAAGAATATCCGTATGGAACAGTTGAAAGGGGAAGATGCCACCCTAGCGGATGGCGGAAGTTACCAAATCGTTACTTCAGAGCACCTGCTGAAGATGCAGAATATCTTGCGTAAAAGTTTGGGCTTATCACCTTTAAGCAAGCTCAAAACAAGTGCCGTTCTATTGGATGGCGACGAAACTGGGGGAGCTTCTTCATCAGAAAGTGGCGAAAGTCCAGTAGAGGCGAGCCAGGATACAGGCGGAGGCTATTATGATCCTTCCTATGCTCCAGAGACTTCTGTAAGCTCAGAAGCAGTGACACCCTATCAACCGACAGTGACACCTTATACGGATACAACGGTAGCTGGTGCTGGAGGAAACTAAAGTCAAATACTTCTATAAATAAAAAGGTTTTGAGACGACTATCTCAAAACCTTTTTGTTTATTCATGATCGCTAGATTTCTCAGACCAAATAGTTTGGATTTGTTCTACAGAAGCGTTGGCTTGCTGAGAGAAGACCCTTGCTTTATAGGAAAAGTCTTCCAGTAGTTGATTTAAAAGGACTCTTTGCTCTTGGATGATTTCAATATTCTTTTTGATTTTTGAAAGGTTTGATTGGATTCCATCCGTTAGTTGTTTGGTTTCGTTGAATTCATTTTTCAGTGGTTCACGATTTTTAACAAGTTGATAGCTGATGGTTGCTCCAGTCGCAAACCAAAATAGATCTCTTAATTTCATAGTAAGCTCCTTTTTAATGGTTTGAGATATCCTTGGCTAATTGGGCAAGGTGTTCGAAATCAGGTTCGTGGGCAATGAAATCAATCTTTAGGTCGTCTTCTTGAGAGTAGCGTGGAAGAATATGGACGTGGGTGTGGAAGACAGACTGACCCGCAATTTCTTCCATGTTACTAATGATATTCATTCCTTGAGGCTGTGTAGCACCTTCCACTTTTTTGGTGACTCTTGAAACGATGTTAAAAAGATCAGCTGTTTCATCTTGTGTCATCTCCAATAGATTACGGGCGTGTCTTTTTGGAATCACGAGGGTATGGCCTGGAGTGACCTGAGAGATATCTAAAAAAGCAAGAAAATGGTCATCCTCGTAGACCTTAGAAGCAGGAATTTCTCCGGCAACAATCTTACAAAAAATACAATCCGAAACCATAAATGCACCTCAATTTCGCTAGATTTTGTTATAATATAAGAACATTATACCAGAAAGCTAAGAAAATATGTTAGAAATAAAAAACCTGACAGGAGGCTATGTCAATATCCCTGTCTTAAAAGATGTTAGTTTTGAGGTTGGTGATGGTCAATTAATTGGATTGATTGGCTTGAATGGAGCAGGGAAATCAACGACCATTAATGAAATAATTGGCCTATTGCGTCCCTATGCTGGCGAAATCCGAATTGATGGTTTGACTTTAGCTACTTCTCCAAGTGCTTATCGCCAAAAAATTGGTTATATTCCTGAAACACCGAGCCTTTATGAAGAGTTAACCCTGCGTGAGCATATTGAGACAGTGGCGATGGCCTATGACTTGGATCAGGAAGCAGTTTTTGCGCGTGTGACTCCTCTCTTGAAGCAATTCCGACTAGAGGAAAAATTGGATTGGTTTCCTGTCCATTTTTCTAAGGGGATGAAACAAAAGGTCATGATTATTTGTGCCTTTGCTGTTGATCCAAGTTTGTTTATTGTCGACGAGCCTTTCTTAGGTTTGGATCCAGTTGCGATCTCAGATTTAATTCAATTATTGAAGGTGGAAAAAGAGAAGGGGAAATCTATTTTAATGAGTACCCATGTGCTGGATTCTGCTGAAAAAATGTGTGATGCCTTTGTCATCCTCCATAAGGGACAGGTCCGTGCTCAGGGGACTTTAGAGGATTTGCGGACAGAATTTGGAATGGCAGATGCCGATTTGAATGAAATCTACCTTGCACTAACAAAAGAGGCGGACCGATGATTGAAGTTTTACAAAAGAGGAAGACGACCTTTCGCAATCAGTGCTTGAAATATTCTCGCTATGTGTTTAATGATCACTTTGTCCTCTTCCTCCTGATCTTTCTAGGTTTTTTAGCGGTTCAGTACAGCCAATTTTTGCGCTCCCTACCAGAAGATAAGAGCCTCCTCCTCCTTGTACTTACCCTAGCTCCTTTGCTCCTGCTTCCAGTTGGTTCTATCGCTACCTATTTTGAGAAGCCAGACATGATTTTCCTCCTGGCAAAAGAAGAGCAATTGAAAGGCTATTTGAACCAACAAATTTTACGAGCGACTATTTTCTGGGGAATTGTACAAACCCTTGTGCTTGTCCTATTTGTCCCTTTGGCTTTGGCTTTAGGACTGTCTCTTACCATTGTAGTGGTTTATTTGGCTATTCTCTTCTTGTTGAAGGTTCTTGTTTTTCAAGGGAAGGGGAAAAGATTCTATAACCAGGCGGGTCTTGATTGGAAGCGAATCGTAGAGCTAGAAAACCAGAGAAAGCAAAGTATTCTAAGATTTTTCTCCCTTTTTACCACAGTAAAAGGAATGACCAACAGCGTGAAACGGCGGGCTTACTTAGATAAGCTGACAAGCATGGTTCCGAAAGTCAGTTCCAAGACTTGGAACAATCTGTATCTCCGTTCTTATCTCAGAAATGGAGATCTGTTTTCCATGAGCCTGCGTCTATTAGGACTAGCAATCGCTGTCTTTGTTTTCATCCCGCAAACGCTAGTAGCAGTAGCCGTCGCGGGGCTCTTGAATTATTTACTTGTTTTTCAATTGCTCGGACTCTACAAGGCCTTTGATTATCAATATTTGACGCGACTCTTCCCCTTGGAAATCAGTGCTAAAACACGAGGGCTTCTTCAAACGGTTCAATCGGTGACCTTGTTTGTGGTTCTTGTCGAGGGAGGACTGGGATTACTGGTCTTTGAAGAGAAAATTCTCGTCCTGGCCTTGCTAGTTTTCACAGGCTTTTTAGCCTATGGTTATGCACCTTTCAAGGTGAGACGATTAGTTGACGAAACGCTTTAAAATTAGTAAAATAGATGGGAAACTTTTTACGGAGGAAGAGATGGACTCGAACGAAAAAGAGCTAACGTTAACCCCAATTGCTGGTAAAAGCGGAAAAGCCTTTATGGGGACTTATCCGGATGGGGGGAAAGTATTTGTCAAAATGAATACGACTCCAATATTAGCAGGGTTAGCTAAAGAACAAATTGCTCCACAACTCTTATGGAGCCGACGCTTACCTGACGGAAATGTGATGAGCGCACAAGAATGGTTAAATGGAGAAATTTTAACTCCAAATGGGATGGGGAAAAAGCAAGTGGTTCATATCCTGACTCGTTTGCACCGTTCACGTCCCTTGATGACGCAATTGAGAAAGTTGGGCTACACAGCTGAGTCGCCATTGGATTTATTGAATTCTTTGAGCAGTCAGTTGCCAATCGCTTTGCGTCAAAACAATTATTTGCAATCTGTATTAAAGAGTTTACGACAGACTGTTCCAGCTTTTCGAGAAGATTATGCAACCATTGTTCACGGAGATGTCCGTCATAGTAACTGGATTGAAACGGATAGTGGATTTATCTACTTGGTAGATTGGGATTCTGTCCGCTTAACAGATCGGATGATGGATGTGGCTCATGTTTTAAGTCACTACATTCCAGATTCCCAGTGGCAGGATTGGTTGGTCTATTATGGCTATAAGTACAATGAAACTGTATTTGGTAAATTGTACTGGTTTGGTCAATACTCTTTCCTTTGTCAGATTGTAAAATACTATGAAAACAATGATTTAGAGAATGTGAACCGGGAAATTTATGCCTTGCGTAATTTCCGGTCAAAATATGGGAAGGAAGCATGAGAGTTAGAAACCGCAAAGGTGCAACTGAATTATTAGAAGCCAATCCGCAATATGTCATTTTGAAGCCAGAAGAAGCCAAAGGGAAGTGGCATGAGATTTTTGGGAATGACCATCCTATTCATATTGAAGTGGGAAGCGGTAAAGGAGCCTTTATCACTGGAATGGCCAAACAAAATCCAGACATTAACTATATCGGGATTGATATTCAAAAATCAGTATTAAGCTATGCTTTGGATAAGGTGTTAGAAGCTGACGTTCCCAATATCAAGTTGCTTTGGGTAGACGGGGATAGCTTGACCAATTACTTTGAAGACGGTGAGATTGATCAATTGTATCTTAATTTTTCAGATCCTTGGCCGAAGAAACGCCATGAAAAACGTCGTCTAACCTACAAGAGCTTTTTAGATACCTTCAAACAGATTTTGCCAGAGCATGGGGAGATTCATTTCAAGACGGACAATCGAGGACTCTTTGAATACAGTTTGGTGAGTTTTTCTCAGTATGGAATGACCTTGAAGGGTGTCTGGCTAGATCTTCATGCTAGTGATTTTGAGGGAAATGTCATGACCGAATATGAAAAGAAATTCTCAAGTAAGGGTCAGGTCATTTATCGGGTTGAAGCACAATTTTAAAGTCTAGTTAAGGATTGACGTCTCCTGAAAAAGGAGGCGTTTTTCTTTTGGATAATAGCTGGATGAATGAGGAAGGCGAAATCCTTGCATTTCGACGGAACTTGTGCTAGAATATTTAAAACGAATAGAAAAGGAGAGGCGAAGACATATCTTCGCCTCTTGTCTGTGAGGAGGTGTTGTCCTATCGCAACAATTGTTGAATTAGTAACAGAAATTCTTCAACCAGCCATCCAAGCTCCATTTGAATTGGTGGATGTGGAATATGGAAAGATGGGAGGAGATTATGTTCTAAGTATCTTTGTTGATAAGCCAGGTGGTATTACCCTGAATGATACAGCCGATTTAACAGAAGTGATTAGTCCTCTGTTGGATCAGATTCAACCAGATCCATTCCCAGAACAGTACTTCCTAGAAGTGACGAGTCCTGGTTTGGAGCGTCCCTTAAAAACCAAAGATGCAGTGGAAAAAGCTCTGGGTCAATATATCCATGTCAGCTTGTACAAGGCAGTTGACAAACAAAAGATCATTGAAGGAACACTCCTTAAGTTCGAAGATGATCAATTGACCATGGAATACATGGACAAAACCAGAAAGAAAACCATTGAAATCCCCTATAGTCTTGTATCAAAAGCAAGACTCGCTGTCAAATTATAGCAGAAAAGAAAGGAAGGCTCTTAGTAGCCTAAGAGCAAGAAAAGAATGAGTAAAGAAATGCTAGATGCTTTTCGCATCTTGGAAGAAGACAAAGGAATCAAAAAAGAAGATATCATTGAAGCTGTCACAGAATCATTGCGTTCGGCTTATCGGAGACGGTATGGTCAAGCAGAAAGTGCTGCTATCGAATTTAATGAAAAGACTGGTGACTTCCGCGTTTATACTGTTCGTGAAGTAGTGGATGAAGTATTTGATAGCCGGTTAGAAATTAGCTTGAAAGATGCTCTTGCGATTAGCTCTGCCTATGAATTGGGAGACAAAATCAAATTTGAAGAAGCACCTGCTGAGTTTGGTCGTGTCGCAGCCCAATCTGCCAAACAAACCATCATGGAAAAAATGCGCAAGCAAACTCGTGCGATTACCTATAACACTTATAAAGAACATGAAAATGAAATTATGAGTGGAACGGTTGAGCGTTTTGATAATCGCTTTATCTATGTAAATTTAGGGTCTATCGAAGCTCAATTGTCTAAACAAGACCAGATCCCGGGTGAAGTCTTCCAATCTCATGATCGCATCGAAGTCTTTGTCTACAAAGTAGAAGACAATCCTCGTGGGGTCAACGTTTTCGTAAGTCGTAGCCATCCAGAAATGATCAAACGTTTGATGGAGCAAGAAATTCCTGAAGTCTATGATGGAACCGTTGAAATCATGAGCGTGGCGCGTGAAGCTGGGGACCGGACTAAGGTGGCTGTACGTAGCCATAATCCAAACGTGGATGCGATTGGAACCATCGTTGGTCGTGGTGGATCGAATATCAAAAAGATTACTAGCAAGTTCCACCCAGCTCGTTATGATCAGAAATTGGATCGTATGGTCCCAACAGAAGAAAATATTGATGTCATTGAGTGGGTACCAGATCCAGCAGAATTTATCTACAATGCCATTGCGCCTGCTGAGGTCGATCAAGTCATCTTTGATGAAGAAGACAGCAAGCATGCCCTTGTGGTAGTACCAGATAGCAAGCTATCTCTTGCGATCGGTCGTCGTGGTCAAAACGTGCGCTTGGCGGCTCACTTAACTGGCTACCGGATTGATATCAAATCAGCTAGTGAGTACGAAGAAATGGAAGCAAGTCAAGAACCTGCTTTTGAAGAAGTAGAAAGTGATTTGAATTCTATAGACGAATAGGGAGGGAATCATGGTAAAGACAAGAAAAATCCCTTTACGCAAGTCTGTCGTTTCAAATGAGGTCATCGATAAACGAGATCTCTTGCGAATCGTAAAAAATAAAGAAGGTCAAGTTTTTATCGATCCAACTGGGAAAGCAAATGGTCGTGGTGCTTATATCAAGCTTGATAATGAGGAAGCACTTCAAGCCAAGAAGAAGAAAGTCTTCAATCGCAGCTTTAGCATGGAAGTGGATGAAGCTTTCTACGATGAATTGATTGCTTATGTGGATCATAAGGTGAAAAGAAGAGAGTTAGGCCTTGAATAAGCAAAAAGTCAGTAATTTATTGGGATTGGCTCAGCGAGCAGGGAAAATCATCTCTGGAGAAGAGTTGGTCATCAAGTCTGTTCAAGAAGGAAAGGCTCGTTTGGTCTTTCTAGCAGATGATGCAGCTCCCAATCTTACCAAAAAAATCACAGATAAATGCCACTATTATGGCGTTCCGGTATTAACCGTGTTTTCAACACTAGAATTAAGTACTGCCATTGGTCGCTCACGAAAGGTAGCGACCGTGACAGATGCTGGATTTTCAAAGAAAATGAGGTCTCTTATGGAATAGAAGAGGAGGACAGCAATTGTCTAAGAAAAGATTGTATGAGATTGCCAAAGAACTAGGCAAGGAAAGTAAAGAAGTCGTCACACGGGCGAAGGAATTAGGGTTGGAGGTAAAGAGTCACGCTTCTAGTATCGAAGGTGAAGCGGTTGAGCGTTTGGTCAATAGTTTTGCATCAAAGGCGCCCCAAACTCCTAAAGTGAAGGAAGAAAAACAAGTAAAAGTTGCACCGGTTGCAAAAGAACCTGTTGCAAACCAACCAGAAAAGAAAACGGAAACAGCGGCAGCACCTGTTGTGAAGCCAAAGAGTCGTAATTTCAAGGCGGAACGCGAAGCCCGTGCAAAAGAGCAGGCGGAACGTCGTCAACAACAAGGAAATCGACCTAAGAAACAACAAAACGACCGTCGGGATGGGGATCGTTTCCAAAATCGTAATGAGCGAAAAAATCAAGGAAATGACCGCCGCAACCAAGGGAATGATCGTCGCCGTGACCAAGCTGGCAACGGTCAAGGACGTCCAAATCCTGTAAATGGCGCTCCGAAGATTGATTTCAAAGCCCGTGCGGCAGCATTAAAGGCAGAGCAAAATGCGGAATATGCACGTGGTAGTGAAGAACGCTACAAGCAAAACCAAGCAGCCAAGGTAGAGCAAGAACGTCAACAACGTCGTAAGCGCGAAGAGGCAGTTGCGACTGAAGTTGTCGCTCCACAACCAAAGGAAGAACCAGCGAAGGCAACTCCGGTAGTTGCTCCAAGTCCTGCAGCAGTTGATACACGTCGGAAAAAGCAAGCTAGACCAGACAAAAAACGTGAAGATTTTGATCGCGAAGAAGATGGTCCAAGAAAACAACAAAAGAATCGAAGTAGTCAAAACCAAGTGAGAAATCAAAGAAATAGTAACTGGAACAACAACAAAAAGAATAAAAAAGGAAAGAATAACCGCAATGAAGCTCCAAAACCAGTAACAGAGCGTAAATTCCATGAGTTGCCAAGTGAACTTGAGTACACAGATGGAATGACGGTTGCGGAAATCGCAAAACGGATTAAGCGTGAGCCTGCGGAAATCGTTAAGAAACTCTTCATGATGGGAGTGATGGCGACACAAAACCAATCCTTAGATGGCGATACCATTGAACTTCTGTTAGTGGATTATGGAATTGAAGCCAAGAAAAAGGTTGAAGTGGACAATGCAGATATCGAACGCTTCTTCGTCGAAGATGGCTATTTGAATCCAGATGAATTGGTAGAGCGTCCACCAGTTGTCACCATCATGGGACACGTTGACCATGGTAAAACAACCCTTTTGGATACCCTTCGTAATTCACGTGTAGCAACAGGTGAAGCGGGAGGAATCACCCAGCATATCGGGGCTTATCAAATCGTGGAAAATGGCAAGAAGATTACCTTCTTGGATACACCTGGACACGCGGCCTTTACATCTATGCGGGCGCGTGGTGCATCTGTTACGGATATTACCATCTTGGTCGTAGCGGCAGATGATGGAGTTATGCCTCAGACTATCGAAGCTATTAACCACTCAAAAGCGGCTAATGTTCCAATCATTGTGGCTATTAACAAGATTGATAAACCAGGTGCCAACCCAGAACGTGTCATCGGTGAATTGGCAGAGCATGGAGTTATGTCAACTGCCTGGGGTGGAGATTCTGAGTTTGTAGAAATCTCTGCCAAGTTCAACCAAAATATCGATGAGCTCTTGGAAACGGTCCTTCTTGTGGCTGAAATCCAAGAACTTAAAGCAGATCCAACTGTTCGTGCCATTGGTACTGTTATCGAAGCGCGCTTGGATAAAGGAAAAGGTGCGGTCGCAACCCTTCTGGTTCAACAAGGTACCTTGAATGTCCAAGACCCAATCGTTGTTGGTAATACTTTCGGACGTGTCCGTGCCATGACCAATGACCTTGGCCGTCGTGTGAAAGCAGCTGGACCATCTACTCCAGTTTCTATCACTGGTTTGAACGAAGCGCCAATGGCGGGTGACCACTTTGCGGTATATGAAGATGAAAAATCTGCGCGTGCAGCCGGTGAAGAACGTGCCAAACGTGCGCTGATGAAACAACGTCAAGCAACCAACCGTGTCAGCCTTGAAAATCTCTTTGATACTTTGAAGGCTGGAGAAGTGAAATCCGTTAATGTCATCATCAAGGCCGATGTACAAGGTTCGGTTGAAGCCCTTGCTGCTTCCCTTCAAAAGATTGAAGTGGAAGGTGTGAAAGTGACCATCGTTCACTCAGCAGTTGGTGCCATCAACGAATCAGACGTCACCCTTGCAGAAGCTTCAAATGCCTTCATCATTGGATTTAACGTCCGCCCTACGCCTCAAGCACGTCAGCAAGCAGAAGCTGATGAGGTAGAAATCCGTCTTCACTCAATCATCTACAAAGTGATTGAAGAAATGGAAGATGCCATGAAGGGAATGTTGGATCCTGAGTTCGAAGAGAAAGTCATCGGGGAAGCAGTCATTCGTGAAACCTTTAAGGTCTCTAAAGTGGGTACCATCGGTGGATTTATGGTCCTCAGTGGTAAGGTCACTCGTGATTCCAAAGTTCGTGTCATTCGTGACGGTGTCGTCATTTATGATGGGGCTCTTGCTAGCTTGAAACATTATAAAGATGATGTCAAAGAAGTGACAAACGGTCGCGAAGGTGGATTGATGATCGAAGGCTACAATGATATCAAGACTGATGATACCATCGAAGCTTACATTATGGAAGAAATTAAAAAATAAACTGTTAACTAGGAAGGAAGGGAAGAAATCTCCTATTTCCTAGTTTTTAAAGACAGGGCAGAAAGGAGTTCCTATGGCAAGTCATTTTCGGACAGACCGAGTCGGTATGGAGATCAAACGGGAAGTTAACGAAATTTTGCAAAAGAAAGTTCGTGATCCGCGTGTCCAAGGCGTCACTATTACGGATGTTCAAATGCTAGGCGATTTATCGATGGCCAAGGTTTACTATTCGATTATGAGTGACCTGGCTTCAGATAATCAAAAGGCTCAGACAGGGCTGGAAAAAGCAACAGGAACCATCAAGCGCGAATTAGGTCGGAATTTAAAATTGTACAAAATTCCAGATTTAACCTTTGTCAAAGATGAATCCATTGAATATGGAAACAAAATTGATCAAATGTTACGCGATCTTGATAAAAAATAATGAACAAAACGATAGATTCTGTAGAGTCTATCGTTTTTTTATGGCAAAATTCAGAAGAAATTTCAAAAAAACCTTGTGCCGAAGGGGTGGATGTTTTAAAATAGAGTGAGTGAACTTTTATCGAATGATGATGGAGGAAAAGGAATGTCCATTGATTGGCAGAACATTTTATTTAACTTCTTAGGTGGTTTGGGACTATTTTTATATAGTATTAAAACCATGGGTGATGGCTTGCAACAGGCTGCAGGGGATCGCCTTCGTTACTATATCGACAAATATACCAGTAATCCATTTCTAGGGGTGCTCGTAGGGATTGTCGTGACTGCCCTTATCCAGTCTAGTACAGGGGTAACTGTTATTACGGTTGGATTAGTAAGTGCAGGCCTCTTAACGCTACGCCAAGCAATTGGGATCATCATGGGGGCCAATATCGGGACGACGGTTACTTCCTTCATCATTGGTTTTAAGTTGGGAACATATGCCTTGCCGATTATGTTTGTCGGTACAGTCTGTCTCTTCTTTACCAAGAATCGGATAGCTAACAATATTGGTCGGATCTTGTTTGGGGTTGGGGGAATCTTTTATGCCTTAAACCTCATCAGCGCAGGGATGAGTCCTTTGAAAGACTTGCCAGAGTTCAGCCAATATATGGTAACCCTTGGGAAGAATCCAATCCTCGGAGTGCTAGCTGGAGCCATTATCACAGTCTTGATCCAGGCTTCTTCTGCAACGATTGGGATTCTGCAAGGTCTCTACTCAGGTGGATTTTTAGATCTTAAGGGAGCATTGCCAATTTTATTTGGGGATAACATTGGGACTACCCTCACCGTTATCATTGCTGCCATGGGAGCCAATGTTTCTGCCAAACGGGTTGCAGCGACCCACGTCTTATTTAATGTCATCGGGACCATTCTGTGTATCATCTTGTTGGGACCATTTACAAGTATGGTTGAGTTCTTCCAAGCTCAGTTGCATCTCTCACCTGAGATGACGATTGCCTTTTCACATGGTGCTTTTAATGTGACCAACACCATTGTTCAATTCCCATTCATTGGAGCGTTGGCTTACTTTGTGACGAAATTGATTCCTGGTGAGGATGAAGTGGTCAAATACGAGCCACTTTACTTGGATGAAAATCTGATTACCCAAGCTCCTTCGATTGCCTTGGGAAATGCCAAAAAAGAGCTCTTGCACTTAGGAGCTTATGCTGAAAAGATTTTTGATTTATCTTATCGCTATATTTTGAATCAAGAAGAAAAGTTGGCTGAAAAAGGTCATAAAACAGAAGAAGCGATTAATACCATCGATGATCAGTTGACCAAATACTTGATCCGCTTGTCCAGTGAAGCTTTGAGTCCAAAAGAAAGCGAATCCTTGACCAATATTTTGGATTCTTCTCGAGATTTAGAGCGGATTGGAGACCACGCAGAAGCCTTGATCAACCTGACGGATTACCTCATTCGGAAGAAAGTTGTGTTTTCTGATAAAGCCTTGGCTGAATTGGAAGATATCTACCAACAAACTGCGACTTTTGTTAAAGATGCACTTCGAAGTGTAGAAGAAGATAGCCAAGAGTTGGCGGCAGAGTTGGAACAGCGCCATCAGGCAATTGAGAAGCTCGAAAAGAAATTGCGGAAGACCCATATTTCTCGTCTGAACAAGGGCGAGTGTACGCCTCAAGCGGGTGTTAACTTTATTGATATCATCTCTCACTATACACGTGTTGCAGACCATGCCATGAATTTAGCAGAGAAGGTACAATTGGAGCAAATCTAGACAAAGCAAAAATCCAGTTCTTTAGGACTGGATTTTAGAATGTAGACAAACTTTTTTAAAAAAAGCTAGATAAATTTTTCAAAAAAATAATATCAGCTAAGTAGATCTAAAACTTTCCACTGTGAGAAAAGTGGCTGAAACGCTAAAGTTTCAGCCACTCGGGAGTTTTGAGAGTAAAACAGTTTGGCGAACTGTTTTAGCCTGAGCTAAAAAATTGAAAAGCGAAGGGGTTCAAAACTAATTGAACACGGGCTGCGGATCTTGTCAAAAAGATAAGTCTTCCTAGAATCTAAAGATTCTGCGTCAAACTTCCTATTTTGACTTTTTCCGCGAACACCCTTTGTATCTTGATTAAGTCATGGAACTTCGAAGAAGTTCGCTGACGTCCGTACTCACCTAAGGAAAGTTTTAAAGAAGACTTTATATTCATTTTGAAATCCAGCTCTAAAGAACTGGTTTTTTTATCGTATTTATAGAGAATATTAATATATTTAAATAAAATAGGTCTATACCATTTACAAATACAAGACAAAGGATTATAATGTGTATGAATATATCAGTAGAAAGAGAAAGGAAATCATCATGATAACCTATATACAAGCAGATCAATTCTTTTATCCCTATGGCATTCGTAAGGGAGGATATCTAGAAATTGTCGATGGCAAATTCGGGAAACATGTGGATCAGCTGCCAGAGAGTGCTACCGTTTTGGATTATACAGGCTATAGTATTGCTCCTGGATTAGTCGATACGCACATCCATGGATTTGGTGGAGTTGACGTTATGGACAACAACATCGAAGGAACCCTTCATACTATGAGTGAGGGTCTCTTGAGTACAGGGGTCACTAGCTTTTTGCCAACAACCTTGACCTCTTCTTATGAGCAATTGTTAGCAGTCACTGAAAACATTGGGGCACGCTACCAAGAAGCGTCTGGTGCTAAGATTCGGGGTATTTACTTTGAAGGACCTTACTTTACAGAGAAGTACAAAGGGGCACAAAATCCAGCCTACATGAAAGATCCTCGAATGGATGAATTCCGTGCATGGCAAAAAGCAGCCAACGGCTTGCTCAATAAAATTGCCCTTGCTCCTGAGCGAGATGGTGTAGAAGACTTTGTCCGCACAGTGACAGGAGAAGGGGTAACGGTTGCGCTTGGTCACTCCAATGCAACCTTTGACGAAGCCAAAAAAGCAGTGGATGCTGGGGCTAGTGTCTGGGTACATGCCTATAACGGAATGCGCGGTTTGACGCACCGTGAGTTGGGAATGGTTGGGGCTATGTACCAACTTCCTCATACTTATGCAGAGTTAATCTGTGATGGCCATCACGTTGATCCAAAAGCCTGCGACATCCTTCTCAAACAAAAAGGAGTGGAAAATATCGCCTTGATCACCGACTGTATGACAGCTGGTGGCTTGGAAGATGGCGACTACATGTTAGGTGAATTCCCTGTTGTCGTAGAAAATGGAACAGCTCGTTTAAAATCGACAGGGAACCTGGCTGGTTCGATCTTGAAGCTTAAAGATGGCTTGAAGAATGTTGTTGAGTGGGGCATAGCTAATCCTCATGAAGCGGTCATGATGGCGAGTCTCAACCCCGCTAAATCTGTCCATATTGATGATGTCTGTGGCCAAATCCGTGAGGGTTATGACGCTGACTTTATTGTATTGGATAAAGATTTAGAGTTGGTAGCAACCTTCTTGGATGGCCAAAAACGATTTGAAGCCTAATGGTGAAAAAGAGGTTCAAATACGAATCTCTTACTTTCGCCAGACTCAAAATTGAATGTATCCCATAAGCTGAGATGAGAGTCTCAGCTTATTTAAATCGGATTCCTTGACCTAGCCATTTGTCTCTTTGCTCCGATACATGGTATAATGAAAGTAATTGAATCGTGAGGTAGTTTTATGAATAAGATAAACGTACGTTTTTTATTGATGGGCTTGTTTTTCTTTATCTACGGTATGTTGCGCCGTAGTCCCGTCATCTTAGTGGCAGGTAGTGCCTTTTTACTCTATGCCTTTTTTAGTAAATCGATGGTGCAGCCGAAGGAAAATATCTTTAAGCCAAAGTTGCGCTTGAATGCGAAGAATTCTAAGTCTGGTGAAAAAACCAAGGAAAGTGACGGGAAATAAGATGAAGAGCTACAAACTAAATGACGGACGCCACATTCCTGTACTAGGTTTTGGTACTTGGAAGGCAAAAGATGGCGAGGAAGCTTATCAAGCAGTAAAAGCAACCTTGGAAGCCGGTTATCGCCATATTGATACGGCAGCCATCTATCAAAACGAAGAAAGCGTCGGAAAGGCTATCAAAGATAGTGGTATTCCAAGAGAAGAGCTTTTTGTAACGACCAAGTTGTGGAATAATCGACACACCTATGAGGATGCTGTCAATGGCCTAGAAGAATCTTTGCACAAATTGGGACTAGATTATATCGATTTGTACCTCATCCACTGGCCAAATCCTGTGACTCACCGAGAAAATGAGGCTTGGAAAGAACGGAATCGTGAGGTTTGGAGAGCCATGGAAGAGATGCAGGCAGAAGGAAAGATCCGTTCTATTGGCGTGAGTAACTTCCTGCCCCATCACCTGGATGCTTTGTTGGAGAGTGCCAAAGTTCTTCCGGCAGTCAATCAGATCCGCTTGGCCCCTGGAGTCTATCAAGAGGAAGTGGTCCGTTATTGCCGTGATAAAGGAATTTTATTGGAAGCTTGGGGTCCATTTGGCCAAGGAGAGCTTTTTCAAAATGAGACAGTCCTCACATTGGCTAAGCAGTATGATGTAACTCCAGCCCAGCTTCTCTTAGCTTGGAGTTTAGCAGAAGGATTTTTGCCTTTGCCCAAGTCAGTAACTCCTGAGCGGATTGCAAGTAATCTGCAATGCACTGCGATTGCATTATCCCCAGAAGATTGTGACCTTCTTCGGAAGATCCCGGTAGAGGCGGGGGCACCGAATCCAGATACCAAAGACTTTTAAGATCGTTTATTTATAGACAGTGAGAGGTTGCTCTCGCTGTCTTTTTTTGTGCAATGATATGAAAAAACGAATGATTTGTTTTAAATATCTAATTATTTGGATAATAAAATCACCAAAAAACAAACGAAAAATAACTAATTAAAGATATTGTACGGAAATATTACAATTTGATAACAAAGTTAATGTTGAGTGAATTTTCTGAAAAATTAGGAGTATAATAAGAATAATTTAGTATATAGGGGGAATTTTATGAGTAAACAGCGTTTCTCATTGAGAAAATATAAGTTTGGTGTTGCATCGGTGCTGTTAGGATCTGTTCTTGTCTTTGGAGCAGGGAATGTAAGTGCTGATGAAGCGAAACAACCAGAGACGGCAGTCGTTGCATCTGCAGAAGCAAATCCAGTATCGCCAAGTGAGTCTGCGTCTCCTGTAACGAATCAGGCAAGTGAGCAGACTACAGGCTCAGTAGTTGAAAATGGTAAAGTTGTTGACGAGCCGGCTTCCTCAGACAAAGGGGCAACAACTCCATCTGTCGAATCAGATAGCCAAGTCCTTGCGCAGGAAGCAAAAACAGAGGGTCAAGCTACTAAAAAGCAAGCGGAAGTCGTAACTAAAACCGAAGAAAAAACTGTAGAAAAAACTGGAGAAAAAGCATCTGAAGGACAGGAAAAAACAGAAGAAAAACCTTCTTCAACAGAGGAGAAGAGTGAGGCTAAACCTGTATCGGAAGCAAGAACTGAAAAGAAAGCTGAAGATAAACCATTAAGTATCAGCAGCAATACGATTATTAATGTGCCCCAAACTTGGGAAAAAGGCTACAAGGGTGAAGGGACTGTTGTTGCGGTCATTGACTCTGGTTTAGATGTCTACCATGAAGTATTGCGGATTTCAGACCCTACAAAAGGGAAATTCAAAAATCAAACAGAATTAGAAGCTGCCAAAAAAGCAGCGGGAATTGACTACGGAAAATGGTACAACGATAAGGTTGTCTTTGCCTATGATTATATGGATGGAGATGACAATATCAAAGAAAAAGACCATGATTCACACGGTATGCACGTAACAGGGATCGCTACTGGGAACCCTGACAAAAAAGCTGGGGATGGCAACTACGTATATGGAGTTGCTCCAGAAGCCCAAGTGATGTTCATGCGAGTTTTCTCTGATCGTAGTGGATCAACCAGCGATGTTGTCTATGTGAAAGCGATTGATGACGCAGTGGCATTGGGAGCTGATGTCATTAACATGAGTCTAGGATCTGGGACAGGATCTACAGTGAATGCTAGCCCTGCTGTCCGAGAAGCGATCCAACGAGCACGCGCCAAAGGGGTTAGTGTCGTCATAGCTGCGGGTAATAGCAATACCTATGGATACGGTTATAACAACCCAAGTGCTGAAAACCCTGATTATGGTGTCGTGGGTAGTCCTTCAACCGTAGAAGAGTCTATTTCTGTTGCATCAGTAAATGATTCATTCGTAACGGAAGAAGTCTTTACAGTGCGTGGTTTGGAAGACAATGCCGACTTGGATAAAGGAAAGTTCACCTATACAGCAGCTGAAACAGATGCCAATTTCGAAAATGGGAAAGAATATGACTATGTGGATGCTGGTTTGGGGCGTGAGAGTGATTTAGAAAGTCTCGATTTGACTGGTAAAGTCGCCCTCATCAAACGTGGTGAAATCACCTTCTCAGATAAGGTCGCTAATGTCTATAAAAAAGGAGCGATTGGAGCCCTTATTTACAATAGTGTCGAAGGCGCGAATGTCAAAATGGGTCTCGAAGGCGATGCGAGAAAGATTCCTGCGGTATTTATTTCTAAGCGATATGGAGAAGCGATCAAAGACAAAGACTACAAGATAGTCTTTGATGGCAGTCTGGATAACCGTCCAAACCCTGACGCAGGAAAAATGTCTGAATTCTCTAGTTGGGGAGTGTCAACGGATGGACAATTGAAACCAGATGTTACTGCACCTGGTGGATCGATCTTCTCTTCACTAAATGACAATAGCTATGGCAGTATGAGCGGAACCAGTATGGCCTCTCCTCATGTGGCTGGGGTTTCGGCTTTGGTGAAGGAATACCTCCAAGCTCATCATCCAGAACTTTCACCAGAGGAGCTATCTGCAACGGTCAAGGCCTTGATCATGTCAACTGCAAAACCGCACTTCAACAAAGAAACGGGGGCCTACACTTCAGTACGTCAACAAGGGGCGGGGATTGTAGATACTGCTGCGGCGGTTTCAACAGACCTATATGTAACGAATGAAGATGCTTACCCAAGTGTTACGCTTGGCAATGTGGAAGATCGATTCAGTTTTGATGTGACCGTTCATAATATTTCTGATACTGACAGAGAGTTGAAGATGATTGTGAATACCACAACAGACGATGTGAAAGACGATCACTTCACCTTGAAACCACGGAAATTAACAGAGACAGTATGGCCAAATGTCACCGTAAAAGCCCATAGCAGTCAGACAGTGACAGTGACTGTCGATTCGTCTAAGTTTGCAGAAGAATTATCTAAATTGATGCCGAACGGTTACTTCTTAGAAGGTTTTGTTCGCTTTGTGGATCCAGCAGATGACGGCGATGTGGTTAGCATTCCATTTATGGGCTTCCGTGGTTCCTTCCAAGATATCCCTGCGGTTGAAAAACCAATCTACAACTTGGTAAGAGAAGGGAAATCAGGATTCTACTATGATGTTCCAGATAGCAAACACGTGCCATCCAATGCGAATGTAACATCCTTAGTCTCAAACGCCAATGACGTGCTCTATTCGACTGCTAAGAAAGAAACAGCAGAACGAAGCCCAATCGTTCTTGGAACCGTGGAAACACCAGAAGGGTTGAATGTCCTTCATTTGGATGCTGACGGCAATGTTCGTCTGGCTATTTCTCCAGATGGAGATGGAAACAAAGATTACGTGCAGTACCGTGCTGTAGTCTTGCGAAACCTAAATAATATGAAAGCGGCTGTCTACAAGGCAGATGATCAAGCTTTTGCTAATCCAATTTGGACAAGTACAGGAACTTTCTCTGCTCGTAAGAATTACTTTGACGGACGTGGGAAACAATCTTATCTAGTCGATAACACGGCTTGGGAAGGAACGGATGCCAAGGGTGAAAAGGTGGCGGATGGTCACTATGTTTATGAGGTTCGTTATACGCCAGCAGTTCCAGGAGCAGAGGAGCAAGTTGTTCGCTTTAACCTCCAAATTGATACCCAAAAACCAGTCTTGACTTCAGGTTATACGACCAAGAAGGATGGAGTAGAAACCTTCTATGCTCGTAAAACAAAAGATGTTGGCAATGGTGGAATCTTACGAGAGCAAGTCTTCTATGTCAAAGCCTTTGATGAAGAAGGAACCCTGGTTAAGGATGGGAAAGACGCCCTAGGGAAGACTAGTCGCTTTGAAAACCGTGTCTATTTAACGGCAAATGAAGATGGTGGCTATACTCTTCCAGAAGGAATCAGTAAAGACTTACTTTACTATGTGGTAGAAGACTACGCTGGAAACCGTGACTTTGCCTCTCTTGCTGATTTTGCTGGTACTGAAGATAGTGGCCGGATTAAGGTGTCAGTCCTAGATGCCGATACACATAAAGAATTAGATACCGATTTTGTCTACCGTATCAAGGATGATCAAGGACAGTATGTCAACTTAGACAAAGGGAAAGAAATCAATTTCCTTAAGTTTGGTAGCTATGTGGCAGAACTCTTTGCCTATGACAAATCAGATCTGAAACTTGTCAGCCAACGAACTCAGAAATTTGAAATCACTGCAGAGGACAGCTTTAAGACCATTGAATTCTTGGCCAAAGAGATTGTCACTGCACCATTGAGCCTGGTCTTTGATCAAGCAGTACCAAGAACAACACCAGTTGTCTTGAAAAATCAAGCTGGTGAAACCTTTGTCCTTCCAGTTCAACGCTATGGCAAGAATGCTTTTGGAAAAGATATCCCAGTTGGAACCTATACGATTTCAGTTAGTCTACCAACAGGCTATGAGTTGTTTGAGGATGCACCGACTGTGACCGTTCTAGCGAACCAAAACAATCTCACAAAACTATCTGTTGTCATTAAGACCCAATTGTTGCAATTGTTGGCTCAACAAGCTAACTTGACTAGCACTCCACAGTACTTTAATGCAACGAGTGAAAAACGTTTAGCCTATGATGCAGCTTATCAAGAAGCTCAGAAAGCTCTTGCAGCTAAGTTATCACAAGCAGAGGTTAACCAAATCTTTTCAAATCTTGGATTGGTTACAAGTCAATTAGACGGAAAAGAGTCTGATTTTACAGCGCTAAAATCAGCCATTGCTGCCTATGATGTAACCTCAAAAACAGGTCGTTATGCAAACGCTAAGGATTCCGCTCGACGTACCTTTGACCAAAGCTTTAAGGAATTGGCCCTCTTGCTCGTCCGTGAAGGTGTGACACAAGAGCAAATCAACCAAGCACTTGCGAGCTACCAAGTAGCTGATCAACAGCTAAATGGAAAAACAACCGATTTCTCAAGTCTTAAGAAATTGATTGCGGCAGAACTTCAGTTCCAAGCTAAGAACGCTAAGTTTATCTATGCAGCAGATAAGGTGAAGGTAGACTACCTTCAAGCCTTTATCCGAGCTCAAGCTGTATTGGCTAATCCTGGTGCTAGTCAACAGGAAGTTAAGGCGGCCTTAGCAGAGGTTAAAGCTGCTAAGAAAAAATTAAATGGGAAGAAACCAAAGGTTGCAAAACGCCCATAACCTTCCCCTTTCTTTGAAAGAAATTGCGACAAGTCTGAAACACCTGTTTCAGACTTGTTTTTTGTTTACACTCGGATAGAAATCTGCTATAATACTAGTCAAGAAAGAAAGGCTTATGGCGTTTTTTTAGCGAGCTTGGGATAGTGAAAGCCAAGCAGAACAAGATAGGCAAGTGGCGCTTTCTCTCAGTAAAAAGCTGAGTACAGTAGAATAAAATGAAGTAATAAATTAGGGTGGAACCGCGTTTTTGACGCCCCTAGGTCACTTGACTTAGGAGCAAAGACATGGTTTTTTTGTTTTCTGAGTTGAGCGCATAAAAAAAATAAAGGAGTAAAATATGTCCAATAAACTAACCTTTCAAGAAATAATTTTGACTTTGCAACAATACTGGAATGACCAGGGTTGTATGCTGATGCAGGCTTATGATAATGAAAAAGGTGCGGGAACCATGAGCCCTTACACCTTCCTTCGTGCCATTGGTCCTGAGCCATGGAATGCGGCTTATGTAGAGCCATCTCGTCGTCCAGCGGACGGTCGTTACGGGGAAAACCCAAACCGTCTTTACCAACACCACCAATTCCAAGTGGTCATGAAACCATCGCCTTCAAATATCCAAGAACTCTACCTTGAATCATTGGAAAAATTGGGGATCAATCCTTTAGAACACGATATCCGTTTCGTTGAAGATAACTGGGAAAACCCATCAACTGGATCAGCTGGTCTTGGTTGGGAAGTGTGGCTTGACGGTATGGAAATCACCCAGTTCACCTACTTCCAACAAGTCGGTGGTTTGGCAACTGGTCCTGTTACTGCTGAGGTCACTTATGGGTTGGAGCGTTTAGCTTCTTACATCCAAGAAGTAGATTCTGTTTACGATATTGAGTGGGCTCCAGGGGTTAAATACGGAGAAATCTTCCTTCAACCTGAATATGAGCACTCAAAATACAGCTTTGAAGTTTCTGACCAAGATATGCTTCTTGAAAACTTCGAAAAATTTGAAAAAGAAGCAGGACGTGCTTTGGAATTGGGACTTGTGCACCCAGCCTATGACTACGTTTTGAAATGTTCACACACCTTCAACTTGCTTGATGCTCGTGGAGCTGTATCCGTTACAGAACGTGCCGGCTACATTGCCCGTATCCGTAACTTGGCCCGTGTCGTAGCCAAAACCTTCGTCGCAGAACGTAAAAAACTTGGTTACCCACTTCTCGACGAAGCCACACGCGCTAAACTCCTAGCAGAAGAGGAAGAATAAAAAGAGTATATTAAAAAGGATTTGATTATAGAGGAATCCTACAGAACCAGTTGCCGCAGTGATAGAGGTATCGTTAGAGAAACTAACGATACCAGGCAAAATTGGAGACCTTAGGCTCCAATTTTAGCAATGAAACGACGCAGTCGGTTGCTTGCGTGCCAATCACATAAGGCAAACTGGAAAAAAAGATATTTTTCGGAGAAAAAACATGACAAAAAACTTATTAGTAGAACTTGGACTCGAAGAGTTGCCAGCCTACGTTGTCACACCAAGTGAAAAACAACTGGGTGAGAAAATGGCAGCCTTCTTGGACGACAACCGTCTTTCATACGAAAGCATTCAAACCTTCTCAACACCACGTCGTTTGGCCGTCCGTGTCATTGGTTTGGCGGATCAACAATCGGATTTGACCGAAGATTTTAAAGGACCTTCTAAGAAAATTGCCTTGGATGCAGATGGAAACTTCTCAAAAGCAGCGCAAGGATTCGTCCGTGGAAAAGGCTTGACGGTTGATGATATCGAATTCCGTGAAGTCAAAGGTGAAGAATACGTTTACGTGACGAAACATGAAGCTGGAAAACCTGCTAAAGAAGTCTTGGCTGGCGTTCCAGAAGTACTTGCTTCATTGACCTTCCCTGTCAGCATGCACTGGGCCAACAACACATTTGAATACATTCGCCCAGTTCACACCTTGATAGTCCTTTTGGGTGATGAAGCGCTTGACCTCGACTTCTTGGATATCCATTCAGGTCGTGTGAGTCGCGGACATCGTTTCCTTGGACATGAAGTGGAAATTACCAATGCGGATTCGTACGAAGAAGACCTTCGTACCGTTTACGTCATTGCAGACAGCAAAGAGAGTGAAAACATGATTTGTGAGCAAATCAAGGATATCGAAGCAGAACAAGGTGTGCAAGTCCAAATTGAAGAAGGACTTTTGAATGAAGTCTTGAACTTGGTCGAATATCCAACTGCCTTCATGGGAAGCTTTGACACTAAATATTTGGACGTTCCAGAAGAAGTATTGGTGACTTCAATGGAAACCCACCAACGTTACTTTGTTGTACGTGACCTTGATGGTAAGTTGAAACCAAACTTCATCTCAGTCCGTAACGGTAACGCCGAGCACTTGGAAAATGTTATCCGAGGAAATGAAAAAGTCTTGGTGGCCCGTCTTGAAGATGGTGAATTCTTCTGGCGTGAAGACAAAAAACTTAAGATTGAAGACCTGGTTGCTAAATTGGCACACGTGACTTTCCATGAAAAAATCGGTTCTCTCTCAGAACACATGGCCCGTGCCGGTGTCATTGCAGCATCACTAGCTGAACAAGCTGGTTTGACTGCCGAAGAAAGGGCAGCCGTAGCTCGTGCAGCTGAAATCTACAAATTTGACCTCTTGACTGGTATGGTCGGAGAGTTCGATGAATTGCAAGGAATCATGGGTGAAAAATACGCCCTCCTTGCTGGTGAGGATCCTGCAGTAGCGACAGCTATCCGTGAGCACTACCTTCCTGATTCAGCAGATGGAGCCCTTCCAGAGACTAAGGTTGGTGCTATCCTTGCGCTTGCAGATAAATTAGATACCCTCCTTTCCTTCTTCTCTGTTGGCTTGATTCCATCAGGTTCAAACGACCCTTATGCGCTTCGTCGTGCGACACAAGGAATTGTTCGTATCTTGGATGCCTTTGGCTGGCATATCCCTATGGATGAGTTGATCGACAGCCTATACGGACTTTCATTTGATAGTCTTTCTTATGACAATCAAGCAGAAGTGCTTAACTTCATCAAAGCGCGTGTGGACAAGATGATGGGACGCACACCAAAAGATATCAAAGAAGCTGTTCTTGCTGGTTCAAACTTTGTCGTGGCTGATATGCTGGAAGCAGCTGAAGCTCTTTCAGAAGCTGCTAAGACGGATGGTTATAAGTCGGCTGTTGAATCCCTCTCTCGTGCCTTCAACTTGGCAGAAAAAGCAGATGCTTCAGTAGCAGTAGATGCCAGTCTTTTTGAAAATGATCAAGAAAAAGCCCTTGCTAAAGCGATTGAAGAGCTTGAATTGACTGGTTCAGCTAGTGACAAATTAGCTCAACTCTTTGCTCTTAGCCCAGTCATTGATGCTTTCTTTGACAATACCATGGTTATGGCAGAGGATGAGGCTGTTAAAAACAACCGTTTGGCCCTTCTTGCAGGTCTTGTAGCCAAAGCTAACGCTGTTGCAGCCTTCAACCAATTGAACACAAAATAAGTACCTGGTAACAGGTAGAAAGTAGGTCTTATTATGACACCTGAAAAAATCGCTCGTATCAATGAGCTTGCTAAAAAGAAAAAAACCGAAGGTTTGACGCCAGAAGAAGAAGTGGAGCAAGCAAAACTTCGTGAAGAATACATTGAAGGCTATCGTCGTTCCGTTCGTCACCATATCGAAGGAATTAAGGTGGTGGACGAAGAAGGTAACGATGTGACACCTGAAAAACTACGCCAAGTGCAACGGGAAAAAGGTTTGCATGGCCGTAGTTTGGATGATCCCAATTCATAAATAGACAATAGAAAACTCGATCAGAAGTTGAACTGATCGAGTTTTCTTGTTCTATAAGGGCTACTCTGAATCCTTATCTCTATTTTTGTAGTTTTTCCATTGATTTTTAAATATCCAAATGGAGACGGCAAGAACGAAGGTTGCTGTCCAAAAAATCCAAGGGACAGGGGTGCGTAGGAAAAAGTAAACGGCAATAAGGTCGGCCACTAGCAGGCCAAGGAGGAGGTATTTCTTATCTTTCATGGAATTATTGTATCACAAATTGCTTCTCTAGGTCTATTGGTTGATAGGATGAGCTTTTGAAGAATGGGAACTTTTTATCCGAAAATGGTGAGTGGATCGAGAAGAGAATCTCAAGTGCATCCTGGTCAGATTTGTGGTAAAATAGATAGGATATGAGTAAAGAATTTCATCATGTAACGGTCTTGCTCCATGAAACGATTGATATGCTGGATGTAAAGCCAGATGGAATCTATGTGGATGCCACTTTAGGTGGAGCTGGCCATAGCGAATATTTATTAAGTCAATTAAGTGAAAAAGGGCATTTATATGCTTTTGACCAGGATCAGCATGCGATTGATAATGCGGAGAAACGATTAGCTCCTTATGTTGAAAAGGGCATGGTAACCTTCATCAAAGACAATTTCCGGAATCTTCAAGCACGTCTCCAAAAATTGGGAGTCAATGAGATTGATGGAATCTGTTATGATTTAGGAGTTTCTAGTCCCCAGTTAGATGAGCGGTCTCGCGGTTTTTCTTATAAAAAAGATGCTCCCTTGGACATGCGGATGAATCAAGAAGCCTCTTTGACGGCTTATGACGTGGTCAACAACTATGATTACCACGATCTAGTCCGAATCTTTTTCAAGTATGGGGAAGATAAGTTTTCCAAGCAAATTGCTAGAAAGATCGAACAAGCGCGTGCGGTAAAACCGATTGAAACGACGACAGAATTGGCTGAAATCATCAAATCTGCAAAACCTGCTAAGGAACTAAAGAAAAAGGGGCATCCAGCCAAACAAATTTTCCAGGCGATTCGAATTGAAGTCAACGATGAATTGGGAGCGGCGGATGAATCAATCCAGCAGGCCATGGATTTATTGGCAGTTGGTGGTCGTATCTCAGTCATTACCTTTCATTCCTTGGAAGATCGTTTGACCAAACAATTGTTTAAAGAAGCTTCTACAGTAGAAGTACCGAAGGGCTTGCCTTTCATCCCAGAGGACCTAAAACCAAAAATGGAATTAGTCTCTCGAAAGCCGATTCTTCCAAGCCAAGAAGAGTTAGAGAAGAACAACCGAGCTCATTCTGCAAAATTGCGGGTTGCTCGAAAAATTCATAAGTAAGAGGAAATAAACATGGCAGATCAACCATTACGATCTCGTGGCAGTCAGTTGCAAGATCGTATTCGTCGCTTTACTAGAGTAGAAAAAGCTTTTTATGGCTCGATTGTCCTAACAGGGATTATTCTCGCTGTCAGTATTATTTTTATGCAGACGCGGATTCTACAAGTACAAAGCGATTTGACAAACCTCAATACGGAACTAAAAACAAAAGAGACAGAACTAGAAGATATCCGGCAAGAAGTCAATGAGTTGACTCGATATGAACGCTTGTCTAAGTTAGCTAGTTCTCAGGGGATGACCCTCCAAAAAGAAAATCGAAAAGTGGTGAGTTCAAGTAGCGATGAGTAAATTAAAGAAGAAAATCATTCGTTATTCCCTTAAAAAAAGGAAACTTCCAGACCAAAATCGTCGGCAAGTAGCTAAGAATTTAAGTTTGCTTTCCATTCTTGTTTTCTTCATCTTTCTCATTAATTTTGCAGTTATCATAGGCACAGATAGCAAATTCGGAAAAAATTTATCTGAGTTATCCCATCAAGTCCATCAGAAAACAGAGATTGTTCCAGCCAAACGAGGAACAATTTATGACCGAAATGGAGCTGTTATTGCTGAGGATGCGACGACTTATAATGTTTATGCGATTATTGACAAAACCTATAAATCGGCAAAAGGTGAAGTTTTATACGTTGAAGAAAGTCAATACAACCAAGTAGCGGACGTTTTTAATCGTTATTTGGGCATGGAAAAAGACTATGTCGTCCAACAACTGTCTCAGAAGAAGCTCAACCAGGTTTCTTTTGGTGCAGCGGGGAACGATATCAGTTATAGCAATATGGATGCTATCCGGAGTGAACTAGAAGCTGCCAACATTAAAGGTGTTGATTTTACGACGAGTCCAAACCGGAGTTATAAAAATGGGACCTTTGCCTCTCAATTTATCGGTCAAGCTCAATTGATAGAAGATAAAGAAGGCAATAAAACCCTGCAGGGAACAACGGGAATCGAAAAGTCTTTGGATCGCATCCTAGGTGGTCAGGATGGCGTCGTGACCTATGAAAAGGATCGCAACGGAAATATTGTGCCGGGATCAGATAAGGTTGCCGTGAAGACAGAAGATGGGAAGGATGTATACACAACCCTTTCTGCGGAACTTCAAACCTATCTCGAAACGCGTATGGATGTCTTCCAAGAAAAGGTGAAAGGTAAATATGTCAGTGCGACCCTGGTCAGTGCCAAAACAGGGGAAATTCTTGCAACGACGCAACGTCCAACCTATAATGCAGATACCAAAGAAGGCTTGGATATTAAGAATCTGAGAACCTGGAACACGATTCTGTACCAGGATCAATACGAACCAGGTTCGACTATGAAGGTCATGACCTTGGCAGCGGCGATTGATCATGGGACTTTCCCAGCCTATAATGAGGTTTATTTTAATAACGAATTACAAGTGAAGGATGCGACCATCAAAGACTGGGAAATCAATATGGGCTTGTCAGAAGGTCGCTATATGAATATTGCCCAAGGTTTTGCCTATTCAAGTAACATTGGGATGACCAAGCTTGAACAGAAGATGGGCAATAATGTCTGGATGAATTACCTCACACTCTTTAAGTTCGGACTTCCTACACGTTTTGGAATGGGAGACGAAAGTTTTGGAGGCCTACCAGGTGATAACTATGTCACTCAAGCTATGTCTTCCTTCGGTCAAGGGATTTCGGTGACCCAAACGCAGATGTTGCGTGCATTTTCTGCCATTGCAAATGATGGGGAAATGTTGGAGCCTAAATTTATCAGTGCGATCTACGACGGCAAGCATGAAACTGCTCGTAAATCACAAAGAGAGATTGTCGGCAATCCAGTATCCGCTTCGGCTGCCCAACAGACCCGTAATTACATGATTACGGTAGGGACAGACCCTCAATTTGGTACTCTCTATTCATCGGATGGTCCCATTATCCAAGTAGCTGGACAAAATGTTGCTGTTAAATCAGGGACAGCCCAAATTGCGACAGCTAATGGCTACTTGGAAGGCGAAAATGATAATATCAACTCGATTGTTGTCATGACACCTGCTGAAGACCCAGATTTTATTATGTATGTGACAGTTCAACAGCCTGAAGTTAGCTTTAGTCCAAAGAGCTGGCAAGAACTGGTCAATCCAGTATTGGAAGATGCGGTTGCTTTGAAGGATGAGTTGAATCTGGTAACGGAAACCAAAGCCTTGGATGGAGTCACGAAAGAGGACACCTATAAGATGCCGTCGGCAGAATCCTTGTCGAAAGAATTGAACTTGAAGCAGACCATCAGCCCAGGTGGCTTCGCAGATGAACTGCGTCGCAATCTGATCCAGCCTGTTGTCCTAGGAACTGGAAAGAATATTAAAAAGATGTCTGTATCAGCAGGAACGAAATTAAAAGCAAATGAGCAAGTGTTATTATTAACAGATGACTTGGATTCAGTTCCGGATATGTATGGATGGACCAAGGAAAATGTTGATAAATTTGCGGAATGGACGGGCATTGAGATCACCTATAAAGGGGAAGGTTCTCGTGTGAGCAAACAAAACGTCAAAGTAGAAACTGCTTTAAAGAAGACGAAGAAAATAACAATTACATTAGGAGATTGATATGTTACTTGCTACCCTAGTAGTATCATTTATTCTAACGGTTATTGGCATTCCTGCCTTTATCCGTTTCTATCAACGGGCCCATATTTCGGGCCAACAAATGCACGAAGATGTGAAGCAACACAAAGCCAAAGCAGGCACTCCAACTATGGGGGGAGTGGTCTTCTTGATCACTTCAGTTTTTGTCACCCTTGTCTTTAGCTTCCTAACTGGGAACTTTACGCGTCCTGTTCAATTGATCCTCTTTATTTTGGTCTTGTATGGAATCGTCGGTTTCTTGGATGACTTCTTAAAGGTCTTTCGTAAGATCAATGAAGGGTTAAATCCCAAGCAAAAATTAGCCCTGCAATTGTTGGGAGGGATCATTTTCTATCTCTTCTCTGAACGTCATGGAGCTGGTAGTCTTCTCAATGTCTTTGGTTGGGATGTCTATTTGGGACATTTCTATATTATCTTTGCCTTGTTCTGGTTGGTTGGTTTTTCAAACGCAGTCAATTTAACGGACGGGATTGATGGCTTGGCAAGCATTTCGGTAACCATCAGCTTGATCGCTTATTCCATCATCGCTGTTTGGCAAAGACGAATCGATATCCTTTTTGTGACCATCAGTATGATTGGAGCTCTATTAGGTTTCTTCGTCTACAACCACAAGCCGGCCAAGATTTTCATGGGAGATGTTGGAAGCCTAGCACTAGGTGGGATGCTTGCGACTCTATCCATGGCTCTCCACGTAGAGTGGACCTTGCTCTTGATTGGGATTGTCTACGTCTTTGAGACTAGCTCTGTCATGCTCCAAGTGTCCTATTTCAAATGGACCAAGAAAAGGACAGGGGAAGGACGCCGAATCTTCCGCATGACGCCTTTCCATCACCATTTAGAATTAGGTGGTCTGTCAGGTAATGGTCCTAAATGGTCTGAGTGGAAGGTCGATGCCTTTCTCTGGAGTGTTGGTGCAGGAATGAGCGCCTTGACCCTCTTGATCTACTATTTGACCAATTCATAAGCCATGAATCATAAAAGGTTGGGATGTGATCTCAGCCTTTTTCGCTGGCTAGGAATTGCTGTCCAAAAGAAGAGCGGGAAGAGGAGTTTTTTGATATAATAGTGGAGATGATGAAAGGATAAGAGAATGAAATTTACAGATTTTAAGTTTAAGGACTATATCCAAGAGGCCTTAAAAGAAATTAATTTTATCGAAGCAACAGAAGTTCAAGAAAAGCTGATACCGATTGTTTTAGCAGGCCGTGATCTGGTCGGTGAATCTAAAACAGGATCAGGGAAGACCCATACTTTCCTCTTGCCAATTTTTCAAACTTTAAATGAGGAAAGTAGCAATGTCGAAGTGGTCATTACTGCGCCTAGTCGGGAATTGGCCACACAGATTTACCAAGCGGCTCGTCAGATTGCTAGCCACTGTGAAAAAGAAATTCGGATTGCCAACTACGTTGGAGGAACTGATAAGGCTCGCCAGATCGATAAGCTCCAAGTAGCCCAACCCCATATTGTCATTGGGACACCTGGACGGATATATGATTTGGTCGCTTCTGGAGACTTGGCTATTCATAAGGCTCACACTTTTGTGGTTGATGAGGCGGATATGACTCTCGATATGGGCTTTTTGACGACGGTAGACAAGATTGCATCCAGTCTTCCCAAGAAGCTTCAGTTTTTAGTCTTCTCAGCAACGATTCCACAAAAGTTACAACCCTTCTTGAAGAAATATTTGTCTAACCCTGTCATGGAGCAGATCAAAACCAAAACGGTAATCTCGGACACCATTGATAACTGGTTGGTATCGACAAAGGGGCGTGACAAAAACGAGCAGATTTATCAACTGACGCAGGCTCTTCAACCTTATCTGGCTATGATCTTTGTAAATACCAAGGACAGAGCGGACGATTTGCATGCTTTTCTAGTAGAGAAGGGGCTCAAGGTCGCTAAAATCCATGGGGGGGTTCCTCCACGGGAGCGCAAGCGAATCATGAACCAAGTTAAAAATCTGGATTTTGAATATATCGTGGCAACGGACTTGGCAGCGCGTGGGATTGATATCGAAGGGGTCAGTCATGTCATCAACGATGCTATTCCACAAGACTTATCCTTCTTTGTTCACCGCGTTGGCCGGACTGGTCGGAATGGTCTTCCTGGTACAGCCATCACCCTCTATCAACCGAGTGATGACTCAGACATTCGGGAGCTTGAAAAATTGGGGATCCAGTTTGTCCCTAAGGTCTTGAAGGCTGGAACTATCGAAGATACCTATGACCGGGACCGTCGGGCTAATCGTGAAAAACGCCAAGAAAAACTCGACATTGAGATGATCGGCTTGGTCAAGAAGAAAAAGAAAAAAATCAAACCAGGCTACAAGAAAAAAATCAAATGGGCTGTGGACGAGAAACGTCGCAAAGCCAAGCGAGCTGAGAATCGTGCTCGAGGTCGAGCAGAAAGAAAGGCGAAACGCCAAACCTTTTAGTGATAAAGAAATTTAAAGATTTCCATAAAAATTAACTATTTGGTCGCTGATTTATTTTGTGACAGACTATCTATAGATAGTCTATTTTTTTGCTCTTAGGGGAGATGCTTGCTTGTTATCACATCAGACCTGAAGCATGATTTACGAACGATCAGTAGCAAAACTCAGCATTTTAACTGTAAATATGATAGAATGATTCATTATCGAGGGAGGAAGTAACGAAGATGTTTACAACTACTTATCTGGCATCTGGCTGGTACGAAGAGTTTTTAAAATGGATACCAGAAGGAGAAATCTTTAACCTACGCGTCGTTTTTGAAGCTATTCCCGGAATTTTAAAAGAGCTTCCAAATACGATTTTGTTAACCTTGGCAGGAGCCTTTTTTGGTTTATTGCTAGCCCTATTGTTTGCCATTGTCAAAATCAATCGGGTAAAAATCCTCTACCCGATCCAAGCCTTGTTTGTGAGTTTTTTAAGAGGGACACCAATTTTGGTCCAGTTGATGCTGACCTACTATGGAATCCCGCTCCTATTGAAGGCCATTAACCAACAATATGGGACAGCCTTTAATATCAACGATGTGCCAGCCCATTTATTTGTCATTGTAGCCTTTGCCTTCAATGAGGCAGCCTATGCCAGTGAGACCATTCGGGCAGCAATTTTATCTGTTGATGCGGGTGAAATCGAAGCAGCGAAGAGTCTCGGCATGACCAATGCTCAAGTTTATCGTCGGATTATTATTCCAAATGCAGCCGTGGTTGCGACTCCGACCTTGATCAACTCTTTGATTGGTTTGACCAAGGGGACTTCCCTGGCCTTTTATGCAGGTGTTTTGGAAATCTTTGCCCAAGCCAAGATTATGTCGGGGAATGACAGTCGTTACTTCGAGCGCTTTATCTCTGTTTCATTGATTTACTGGGCCATTAATATTTTGATTGAACAATTGGGGCGCTGGATCGAACAGGTACTCGCTATCAAAGATCCAAAAGTTGTTACCCAAACCTTGCAAGAGGAGGAACGAGCAGCATGATTCGGATTTCACAATTATCAAAATCTTTTTCCGGTCAAGTGGTCCTAGACCATCTCGATTTGGAAGTCCAAAAAGGGGACGTTGTTGCCTTGATCGGTTCTTCTGGAGCTGGGAAATCAACCTTCTTGAGAAGCTTGAACTATTTGGAAGCCCCAGATAGTGGCAGCATTGAGATCAATGGGGAGAAGGTGGACTTTGAAAACATCAGTAAGGACGAGATCCTGACCCTTCGAAGAAAGCTAGCTATGGTCTTTCAACAGTTTAATCTTTTCAGTCGCAAGACTGCTTTGGACAATGTCAAGGAAGGACTGATCGTCGTCAAAGGCTTATCCGACCAGGAAGCGACCAAGATTGCCAAAGAAGAACTCGCAAAAGTCGGTCTGTCGGACCGCGAAACCCATTACCCTCGTCATTTGTCCGGAGGGCAGAAGCAACGGGTAGCCTTGGCGCGTGCCCTAGCCATGAAGCCGGAAGTCCTCTTGTTGGATGAGCCAACTTCAGCCCTCGATCCGGAATTGGTCGGAGAGGTAGAAAAAGCCATCGCAGCAGCAGCTCAGGCAGGTCAAACCATGATTCTGGTCAGCCATGATATGAGCTTTGTTTCCCAGGTGGCAGACAAGGTCTTGTTCCTCGACAAGGGGAAAATTATTGAATCTGGCACTCCAGAAGAGATTATGAAAGCTCCTAAAGAAGAGCGGACAAAAGAATTCTTTGCTAGTTACAAACGAACATTTGTTTGATATAATATATAAGAGCTCGAGTCTGGAACGCGATGTTTCAGACTCGGATTTTTCTTTGAGTAGGTGCCTTAGGAGAAGAGGATTATATGTAGTTCATTTTTCCGCATAGATAGAAGTTTCAAGTTGATTTAATAGTGAACGAAACGAATCGGCATCTCGTCCCCTCATTCCAATCTTGGATACTAAGGAGATCTTATGTTAAACCAATTGCTATCTCTCTATATCGAGAGCCTAATCATCACTTCAATTGGGGTGTTGGTTGCCTCAGCTATTTGGATAGGCTTGCGAGCGGCTCGTAAGACGGATAAAACAGCTAAGGAACGCCAATTACACCTCTATGATATTTTATTAATTGATATTATGACAATTCCAGTCCTCACCTTTGCAGTTATCGGAGTTCTGTTTATTCTTCGAGCAAGATAATTGCAAAATGGTTCAATTGGAGTTAGAATCAAGATAGTTACAACTAAAGGAGAAGCTTATGTATGATACACTGATTATCGGTGCAGGACCTGCGGGTATGACTGCAGCCCTGTATGCAGCCCGTAGCAATCTAAAGGTTGCCTTGTTAGAAGCTGGAATTCCTGGCGGACAGATGAACAATACGTCCGATATCGAGAATTATCCAGGCTATGCCAATATCAGTGGACCTGAATTGGCTGAAAAAATGTTCGAGCCACTAGAAGCCCTAGGTGTGGAACACTTGTTCGGTAGAGCCGAAAACATTGTGGATCAAGGAAGCTACAAGGAAATTACGACAGATGATGGCCTCTTGCAAGCCAAGACCGTTATTATTGCGACTGGTTCTAACCATCGCTTGTTGGGAGTTCCAGGTGAAGAAGAATTAAATAGTCGTGGGGTTTCTTATTGCGCTGTCTGTGATGGTGCCTTCTTCCGTGATGAAGACCTCATGGTTGTTGGTGGAGGAGATTCTGCGGTTGAAGAGGCAATCTTCCTGACGCAGTTTGCTAAGTCTGTTACCATTGTTCATCGCCGCGATGCCCTACGTGCCCAAAAAGTTCTTCAAGACCGAGCTTTTGCCAATGAAAAGATTCACTTTGCTTGGAATACAGTGGTCGAAGAGATCAAAGGGGACAACCGTGTGACCAGTCTGGTCTTAAAAGATGTTCAAACAGGTGAGGTTCGCGAGCAAGCAGCTGGGGGTGTCTTTATCTATGTGGGCTTGGATCCTGTCAGTGACTTTGCCAAAGACCTCGGTATTCTAGACGACCAAGGTTGGGTGATTACTGATGATCATATGAAGACCTCCGTGCCGGGTGTCTTTGCGGTTGGAGATGTCCGCCAAAAAGATCTTCGTCAGGTCACTACAGCTGTTGGTGATGGCGCTGTCGCCGGTCAAGAAGCTTATAAATATATTACTGAACACGAAGAATAAGAGAGAAGAAAGGGATGTTCGTCTGATGGAAAGAGGCGAAGATCCCTTCTTTTTTACGATAAAAAATGGGGATTAGCCCGGATTAAAGTCATGTGGTCCTGCTTAAAATGTGCTATAATGTGTTTAATATTATTTTGGACTGTGTCAGTTAACAGAGCGTGACTGGTGCCATGACGTAAGAAAAAAGAAGAGGGATCAAATATGTACCCAGATGATAGTTTAACTCTCCATACTGATTTGTACCAAATCAATATGATGCAGGTTTACTTTGAGCAAGGCATCCACAATAAAAAGGCGGTCTTCGAAGCCTATTTCCGCCAGCAACCCTTTAAAAATGGCTATGCCGTCTTTGCAGGTCTTGAGCGCATTGTCAACTATTTGAAGAATCTACGTTTTTCAGAGTCGGATATTGCCTACTTAGAATCCTTAGGCTACGAAGGAGCCTTCCTGGATTACTTGAAAAATTTCAAAATGGAATTGACTGTTCGTTCTGCCAAAGAAGGGGACCTGGTCTTTGCCAATGAGCCGATTGTCCAAGTAGAAGGACCGCTTGCCCAGTGTCAGTTGGTTGAAACGGCCCTCCTCAATATTGTCAATTTCCAAACCTTGATTGCCACAAAAGCCGCTCGGATCAAGGCTGTGATCGAAGACGAACCTTTGATGGAGTTCGGAACTCGTAGAGCGCACGAAATGGATGCGGCTATTTGGGGAACCCGTGCAGCCGTTATTGGAGGCGCTAGCGGAACCAGTAACGTACGTGCAGGAAAACTCTTTGACATCCCTGTCCTTGGGACCCATGCCCATGCCTTGGTGCAGGTCTATGGCGATGATTATAAAGCCTTCAAGGCCTATGCTGAGACCCATCGCAACTGTGTCTTCCTAGTGGATACCTATGATACATTGCGTATCGGAGTTCCGGCTGCGATTCAGGTGGCGCGTGAGATGGGCGATCGTATCAACTTCCTAGGAGTGCGGATTGACTCTGGAGATATTGCCTACATTTCGAAAAAGGTTCGCCAACAGTTGGATGAAGCTGGTTTTACAGAAGCGAAGATCTATGCTTCAAATGATTTGGATGAGAACACCATCCTCAACTTGAAGATGCAAAAGGCTAAGATTGATGTCTGGGGTGTCGGAACTAAGTTGATCACAGCCTATGACCAACCAGCTCTCGGAGCAGTCTATAAGATTGTTGCTATCGAAGACGAAAATGGTCAAATGCGAAACACCATCAAGCTGTCTAACAATGCTGAAAAAGTTTCAACCCCAGGGAAGAAGCAAGTTTGGCGGATTACCAGTCGGGAAAAAGGCAAATCTGAAGGGGATTACATCACTTACGATGGAGTAGATGTCAATGAACTGACAGAAATTAAGATGTTCCATCCGACCTATACCTATATCAAGAAGACGGTTCGAGATTTCGATGCCATCCCGCTCTTGGTCGATATTTTCAAAGATGGGGAACAAGTCTACGAATTGCCAGCTTTGATGGATATCCAAGCCTATGCTCGGAAGGAATTCGATAAGCTCTGGGATGAGTACAAACGTGTCCTCAATCCACAACATTATCCAGTGGACTTGGCCAAGGATGTTTGGCAAGATAAGATGGACCTCATTGATCAGATGCGTCAGAAAGCCTTGGGAGGTGAAGAAGAATGAGCCTACAAGAAGACATTATTGCCCAATTAGGGGTCAAACCAGTCATTGATCCTCAAGAAGAGATTCGCCGGTCGATTGATTTTTTGAAGGATTACTTGCAAAAACATCCTTTTCTAAAGACCTTTGTCTTAGGAATTTCAGGAGGTCAGGACTCGACCCTAGCGGGTCGCCTGGCTCAATTAGCCATGGAGGAAATGCGGGCAGAGACTGGAGATGCCAGTTATCAGTTTGTTGCAGTCCGCTTGCCCTACGGTGTCCAAGCGGATGAAGCAGATGCCCAAAAGGCTTTGGCTTTCATCCAGCCAGATGTCAGCCTGGTCGTGAACATCAAGGACTCGGTCGATGCCATGGAGCGTGCTGTCGAAGCGACAGGAACGGATGTCTCAGACTTTAACAAGGGCAATATCAAGGCACGGAGCCGGATGATTGCTCAGTATGCTTTGGCGGGTGCTTATAGCGGAGCCGTCATTGGGACGGATCATGCGGCTGAAAATATCACAGGTTTCTTTACCAAGTTTGGAGATGGTGGAGCCGATATTCTGCCTCTCTACCGCCTCAACAAGCGCCAAGGCAAGCAGTTGCTTCAGGCACTGGGAGCTGATCCAGCCTTGTATGAAAAGGTACCGATTGCAGATTTGGAAGAGGAGAAGCCAGGTATCGCTGACGAAGTAGCTCTTGGGGTGACCTATGCAGAAATTGATGACTACCTAGAAGGGAAATCAGTTAGCCCGGAAGCTCAAGCAACCATTGAAAACTGGTGGCACAAAGGCCAACACAAACGTCATCTACCGATTACGGTATTTGATACCTTCTGGCGTTGATAGGTAAGAAAAGTCGACAGATAAAGTGACCAGATAGGTCAAAAAAAGCCTAGAGAAGATCGAGTGGATCTTCTCTTTTTTTCTTTACTCTTATTTCAAAAGCTAGCAGAGGGATTGTCTAGCTATGAGAGAAGATTAGAATAACGCTAGTTAGTAGATAGTTTGATATCGAGGAACAAATCCGGTATGATAAGAGTAATGATTTTTGTTGTTTAGGAATGGAATAAAAGGAGTGAGTCTAAGAGAGTGCTCCTATAAAAGTATGAGACTGGAGTTGATTTGGTATTAGCATCACTAGAAGACCTAGAGTTGTTGTTAAGCCAGTCTTTTTGAAGAAATGAGGTAAAGGGATGTCAAAAGAAGAATATCTTCAACTAAAAAAAGAATTGAAGATTCGATTTATGCTGAATATACTGATTGCTTTAATAGCTACTGTGTTTTATATCCAGATGGTAGTCAACCATTCTCGCTATATGGTCTATGTACTGATTAGCATTGGTGCTCTTTCTCTGATGAATCAGTTTCTTATTTTACCTGTTTACAATGCGAAAAAAGAGGCGGAGCTTGAACACCCTGAGTGGAAGACTTTACCAACAAAGGGAGTAGAAATTCCTCAAGAAGAAGCTGGGAAACGGAATATGATCGCTCTTTTAGCTCTGGCTCTTGTAGTTGTTGGATTTCATTTCTTTTACCATCCTATCTCAAAAATGGATACGGAATCAAATCTTATCGAAGATAGCAGAGATGTTGAATCAGTTTTAGAGCGTCGAACAGAAGAGTCTGAAGAATACGAATCCTCTTCAGTGGTTGAGAAAGAGGAGTAGGGGAGTCGAGATGACCAGGAAAATGGTAGGTCTAATGAAGGTTCTACGGAATCAAACCTAGATATCGATAAGGCGCATGATTTTGCCGAAAAAGCTCAGCAGGAAAATTGGTTAAGAGGCGGAGAATAACCATTTGATCAAAGAGGTGTCTGAGAAGATAGCTACAGAAGCCATGATTCAATATTCTGTCCCAGAGGAAGTGACAATTTAAAGGGGATGCATGATTCGTTATTAGAGTAAACCAGGTGGCATTTGCCCATGAGAGGAAAAATGATGAAAAGAGATACTATTTTTATTGAAGAGAAAATTAATGAACTCATTAAATTTAATGAAATGATGATTAAGGAATGGTTACAAGAGTTAGACCAACTTAACCAAGGAATTAATCCTTATAAACGTCCAATTGAAGAAGTTATTAGGCTAACTAAAGAAGATATTTCTATTTATCAAGAAAAGAAAATGATAGCTACCTATACAGCAGGTTATCCTATTGAAGATTTTAAGGAGGAATACATTAATTTTGTTAATAGCCTTCTTCCAGTTTGGCAGAGCAATTCTGGCTATCTCCAAATGATTCGGGCTCTTTCTATTGGGATTCTGTTAGATATTGAGGAGGGGATTTTTGATCAGTTAGTAGACTTAGTCAAAAAGGATGATCCAGAGGATTATTTGATAGATTACTTGATTCAATCACGTCATCCAAAGTGGACGATTCGGATAAACTATAATTTCCCAAGACCCTATGGCTTTACTAGGAAAATTATTGAAGAAGAGAATTCTGAACAGGCACTCAAGCTGCTTAAAGAATATGTGACCAAGAAATGGTATCCTGGACATCGGGATACTGGTTGGTATGACTTGCATAAAGATAATATTGATAATTATTATGGTTACTGGTCCTTTGAATCAGGCGCTCTCTGCAAGCTTAAGGGCTTGGATTATAAGGAATTAGAAGGACTTTCATATTTTCCTTATGATTTGGTTGCGGAAGGAACGCTATAAAATAAACTCTAAGGTTGAAAAATGATGGAAGATAAGATTTTAACAAAAGAAGAAGTGCTTCAAAATGGTGTTTGTTTTGAAGAAGAGCTTGATTGGGGTGGATGGTATTATGAACAGATTGTTTGTGAGAACGAATCTGGCGAAGAAATTCCATTTACAGGTTTAGCTTATGATTTATATCCAGATGGTAAATTAGAGTATTATGGTTATATTAAAGATGGGTTCCGTCATGGAATGAATGTATTGTTTTATCCTAATGGAAATATTGAAAGTATCAATCCTCAAGATTGCGGTGCAGCTGATGGGCTTCAAAAGAAATACTATGAAAGTGGCGCATTAAAATCACAGACATATTGTGTTTTAGGGGCAAGAGTAACTTATATTGAGTACGATGAGGCTGGCCATATTATCGATGAAAAATTAGAACCGACTGAGGCAGATTTTGAAAGAGCAAGGAAGTGGGGTGTTGATATATCAAAACGAGACATGACTTTGAAGTAGAACAAAATCGCTTGAGATCTCAGATTGATTTAACGAATCGTTTCATACCTTCTGATATCCAGTATGTGGCAGGAGTGGACCTTGCCTATTGGAAAGAAGGAGATAAGGAATACGGTGTAGCCTGTATCGTTGTCATCAATCGTAAAACTATGGAAGTGTTGGAGGAAGTGAGTTACTCTGATGAAATCCGAGTTCCATATCTTCCAAGTTATCTAGCTTTTCGAGAGTTGCCTTTGATTTTAGAAGCAGTAAAGCTTTTAAATAGTAAGCCAGATTTGTATATGTTTGATGGAAATGGATATTTGCATCCGCGCAATATGGGGATTGCGACTCACGCTTCTTTCTACTTGAATAAGCCAACGATTGGCGTCGCTAAAAACTATTACCATATTGATGGAGCGCAATATACTGTCCCTGAAAATCGTGAGGGAGCTTATACAAATATTGTAAAAGACGGTGAAATTCATGGGCAAGTTTTACGGACTCATCAAGATGTCAAGCCCATCTATATTTCTTGTGGGAATTGGATTGATCTGGAAACGACCCGGAAATTTGTTTTAGAATTTGTGACGAAAGATAGCCGATTACCAATCACGACTCGATTTGCTGATATTATGTCACATCGAGAGAGAAATAAGAGAAAAATATAAAAAAGATTGGAGCAAATATGAGTAACAAAGTATCAATTATGCAAGAGATGTTTAAAAAAGAAGGTTCAGATGAACTCGTTCCTGCAGTAACCATTATATTGGATGGTCAAATTAGAAATATCATTGATGCCCTTTCAGAACAGAATGGCTACGAAGGCTATCCAGAAGCTATTTCAGAAATTCTTTTCAAAGGGATAGAAAGTATGATCAAAAAATAAATCTGGGAAATGGTACTAGACTTTATGAAAGGATATTTCTGAAGAACTAATCAGAAAAGGTATAATAAAAGAGGTGAGAAGATGGTAGAAATCAATAACAATGATTTTGGTGGTTTTGTTGTTTCAAATAATATTCTTGATGGAAAAGCTATTCGCTATTCCTATCGTGAGGAAGCTGCTATTCCACAATTAAATGGCTGGACACTCTTATCAATCAAAGATGATGAAGCTTACCTGGCTGATTCAAAAAATTTCACCATTTTAGGAGCAAACAGCATTGCAAAAATTGCTCCTGTTATGTTGGAAATTTTTGAAGCCCCATTCGGCACTGATTTGTGCTGGCTTTATGAGGAGGGCGTTCATGTAGGATTTTATGATTTAGTGAAAGATAGAGAAACTACAATCGAAGAAATTGTTAATTGAGTATCATTTGTATCTCATCTAAGACTTTATGATCTAGAGTAAGAGAATTTGTCAGCGAAAGTAGAATAGTTTTTTGAGAAAATGGCAAGCCGAATGATGGGATGATTTAGGAGTTTTAAATGGCATTAGAGAAAGAAAAAATACAGGAAAATTTTGAGGAATTTATGTTTTATATTGATGATACCTTGGATGCAATAAAGCAAAAAGCTAGTAAGCAAGGTTATCATCTAGATATGAGTTTAGAAAGCTTGAAGGATTTGGCGCAATTCGTTCGAGAGAATGATGTCAAAAATGATCCTGAAAATATTGACGATTTCTTTAATAGCTGGGTTTATCTTGGTGAGGTTTTTCGCTTACAAGCCAAAGGAGCCTACTGGACTGTTGGTACTGAAAATCCAAAAAACTTAAATTATGGGTTAGAGTATTTGACGGGTTATAATACAATTGGTTCAGAATTTATTCCGTTACTAATTATGAATAACTTTACTTTAAGTTCACCTGATAGGTTAAATAATAAATTTTTTTATGAATTAGTATTGAAACGTTTAAATCCTAAACCAATAAATCTAGATTATTTGCCGACAGAAGAGGAGTAAAGTATCATTTGATAATTTTTGGCGTTGATAGGAAAGAAAAGTCGGTTGAGCCGACTTTTTTAAAACAGGATAGGAGGAAAGAGAATGAGAAAATTAGGTACTATTGAACTGAAGACCAAGCGTTTATTACTAAGATGCTTTGTTGTAGAGGATGCAAAGGCAATGTTTGAAAATTGGGCATCTGATACAGATAATCTTAAATATGTGACTTGGGATCCCCATCCAAATCCTCAAGTGACTCGAGCTTCAATTGAGAGATGGATCCTTCATTACCAAGAGGAAAACGCCTACAAATGGGCGATTTGCAAGAAAGATGATCCCTCACAAGTGATAGGTGATATCAGCGTCGTTTCTCAGGATCCACAAAAAGAACTGTGTGAAGTCGGCTATATTCTAGGGAAAAAATTTTGGGGTCAAGGTATGATGACAGAAGCTCTCCAGGCTGTTTTATACTTTTTATTGGTAGAGGTAGGATTCAAGGAGGTTCAAGCCAAGTATGTCAGTTTGAACCCTGCTTCGGGACGGGTAATGGCAAAAGCTGGAATGCAATATCTTGAAACTCTCCCAAATGCTGTCGTCAGAAAAGGCTATGTCGGAGATCAAATCATCTACACTATCCATTCTTCTGACCTTTAAAACAATTTTTACTTGAAGATTTTGGTCAATGGTCTATAATGGTAAGTAGCTTTACAAAGGAGAATCTTATGTCAGAATTAACAAAAGAGTTTACAGATCAACTCTATGCGAATTACCAAGCAAATGTGAAATTTGCGGCTCTTGAAAATGCCATCACCCACAATGGGATTCATGCGGCTTTAGAGACACGCAAAAGTGCAATTGAAAATACACCCGTCTTTTCTCTTGATTTAACCAAGGACAAGGTGACGGATCAGAAAGCTTCAGGTCGTTGCTGGATGTTTGCGGCTCTGAATACCTTCCGTCATAAAATGATTGCCAGCTTCCAATTAGAGGATTTTGAGTTGTCTCAAGCTCATACCTTCTTCTGGGACAAGTACGAAAAATCCAACTGGTTCTTGGAACAAATCATTGCGACAGCGGACCAGGATTTGACCAGCCGCAAGGTGGCCTTCCTCCTTCAAACCCCTCAACAAGATGGTGGTCAATGGGATATGGTCGTTTCCCTCTTTGAAAAGTATGGGGTCGTACCCAAGTCTGTCTATCCAGAATCCATCTCATCTAGCAATAGCCGGGAGCTCAATACCTACTTAAACAAATTATTGCGTCAAGATGCGCAGATCCTGCGCGAATTGCTTGCGAGTGGAGCAGATCAAGCAACGGTTCAAAGCAAGAAAGAAGAGCTCCTCCAAGAAATCTTTAATTTCTTAGCTATGTCACTGGGCTTGCCCCCTCGTACATTTAGTTTCTCTTATCGTGATAAGGACAATAACTTCCACACAGAGTCTGGCTTGACACCTCAAAGCTTTTACAAAAAATATGTGGATCTTCAGTTGGAGGACTACGTTTCTGTTATCAATGCGCCTACGGCAGACAAGCCTTATGGCCAGTCCTACACAGTTGAGATGCTGGGGAATGTGGTCGGTAGCCGTGAAGTCCGCTACCTCAATGTTCCGATGGAGCGCTTGAAAGAATTGGCCATTTCCCAAATGAAAGCTGGGGAAACTGTTTGGTTTGGATCAGATGTCGGCCAAGTTAGCAACCGGAAAGCTGGAATCCTTGCGACAGATGTCTATGATTTTGAAGCGGGAATGGATATCCAGCTGACTCAAGATAAGGCAGGGCGTTTGGATTATGCGGAAAGTCTCATGACCCATGCCATGGTCTTGACTGGTGTAGATCTGGACGAAGCTGGACGTCCTCTCAAATGGAAGGTTGAGAATTCTTGGGGAGATAAAGTCGGAACAGATGGCTACTTTGTTGCTTCTGACGCCTGGATGGACGAATACACCTACCAAATCGTTGTCCGCAAGGAACTGTTGACAGCGGAAGAATTGGCTGCTTATGAGGCAGAGCCAATCGTCCTCGCTCCATGGGATCCGATGGGGGCCTTGGCTTCTAAGTAACAAATATAAAAAAACACGATTGTTTATGAACAATCGTGTTTTTCTGTTCGATCTTAGTTGTCTCGCTCTGCTTCGTTTTCTTTTGAAGATGGTTCAGAGTGATGATCTGCGTTTTCTTCTGTACTCGTAGAGCTAGATGAGCTTGAGCTTTCTTCCGTCGTTTCACTTTCTTGACTGACGGTGCTTGGCTCGTAATAGTAGTAATTGTAGTTATTCTTACCATTATTGACATAGAGGTAGGAACCGCTACGGTATACGCCACTTGGTTGGGTCCAGTCTACGCTACCCGATCCGTATTGCTCATACAAATACAGCATCATTTGTTTGTAGACATCCGTCGCGACTTTGATTCCATCATCTAGGACTGGAGTCAAGCGATTGGTATATCCTGTCCAAACAGCCATAGAATATTGCGTTGTGTAGCCCACAAACAATTCATCCGGTGTCACAATGCTTGAGTAACTGTAATCTTTTGTCAGTTTTCTCAATTCATTGTCGGCATAGTTAGAGGTACCTGTTTTACCAGCATGATAAAGACCAGAAATATTTGCATTGTATCCTGTACCAGCTGTGATAACTGATTTCAACATATCTGTCATCATGTAAGCTGTCGTCTCTTTCATCACTCGTGTTCCAGAGGTTTCGAAGTTCTTCGTTGTACCATCGCTAAAGACAACCCGATTCACATATTGAGGCTTGTAATAGGTTCCTCCATTGGCGAAGGTTGCATAAGCAGCGGCCATTTTTTCACTGCTAGCCCCGTATTTGTTGCTAGAGTCACTAGTGTTACTTGAGATGGCATTTGCATATACCATTTCTGGATAATCGATTCCGATGCTGCTCAAGAATTTCTGAGCATTCTTTAAACCGACTTTTTCAAGAGCCCGGACCGCTGGAACGTTACGGGATTGTTGGAGCGCATAGACCATGCTGATATTGCCATAGTACTGTCTATCCCAGTTGTAAATTTGTGTATTTGTACCAGGGAAGTTGTAAGGTGTATCAGGAATGGTTACTCCAGTGGAGTTATATTCTTCGTATTCGATAGCGGGAGCATAATCTGAGATAGGTTTCATTGTAGAGCCCCAGTCTCGGTTCGTTTCGACAGCTTGGTTGGTACCGAAGGACACATTAGATGATTGATGACGGGATCCCAACTGAGCAATGACTTTTCCGTTTGTCACGTCAATAATAGTAGAAGCAACTTGCAACTCATTATCTGGATAATTGACATATTCGTCAGAGTTGTAAATATCCCACAGACGTTTTTGAGCTGCGGTATCGACGTTGGTGTAGACATCCATACCAGTTGTCAAGACATTGTAGCCTGTCTCTTCTTCGACCTGTTGGATGACTTCTTTGAGGTAGTTATCCATATAAGCAGGATAGTTGCTTGAGCCGGTTAGACTTTGCAAGCCATCTGTAACAGGTGTATTGACGGCACTTTCGTACTGTTCGTTTGTAATGGACTTCATATCCAACATTTCTTTGAGAACAAGATTTCGGCGTTGGAGAGCAGCTTCCGGATTGGTATAAGGATCGTATTGGTTGGGTGCCTGAGGCATTCCGGCCAATAGGGCTACTTGTGGAAGAGAAAGGTCCTTCAAGTCTTTTGCATAGTAGCTACGAGCAGCTGTTTGCATTCCGTAGTTTCCGTTAGACATATAGACTTTATTGATGTAGTAGGTCAAAATCTCTTGTTTGGTTGCTTTTTGTTCTAATTGAGTAGCAAGCCAAGCTTCTTGGATTTTCCGAGATAGGGTTTGGTCGGACGAAGAAGTAGAGAAGTAAGTGAGCTTGATCAACTGCTGTGTAAGAGTAGATCCCCCTTGGCGACCTCCTCGAAGGTTACTGAAGAAGGCTCCCCCGATACGAATAAAGTCGACTCCTCTGTGGTTGAAAAAGCGGTGGTCTTCAATCGCCACAATCGCATTGACCAAGTCGGTTGGGATTTCATTTGTTTTTACGTTGATTCGTTTTTCAGCCCCCAGGTCAGCAATCAGATTATTTTGATTGTCATAAATTTTACTGGATGTCGTTGCAATGAGGTCTTTCTCAGAAAGAGTCGGTGCTTTTGAGGCATAGTATCCAAATACCAATCCACCCAGGATGAGTAAAAGGAAAAATAAGGAAATAGCCGCAATCGCTGCATATTTTAACCACTGGATAACTGTTTGTTTGTTCATTTAATTACCGCCTAGTAGATTCTGTTCGATAATATCGAGATAAGGGACGCTTGGAAGGCGATCTGTCTCGATACGATAACCATTTTCCTGTATAAAGGTCAATGGCATAGATTTACTGCCGTGATCGATGTTGTAAAAGTCGATTAAGGAAGGAGCGGGCAGTAGATAGGTCTCATTGAGCATTGCGAAATGCAAGAGCACAAAACAAATTCCTCCCTGTTGGACGACCGCAGCCATGTGATCAATCTGGTGCTGATGAAAATTTTTCATCGGCATAGACTGTTTTTGCTGGGTCTCTTTTGCTTCAAAATCAATGTAGTGTCCTTTATAAACACCAGAATAGTCTGTGGTAGACGCCTGGCGAAAATAAGCTTCTACGATCTTTGCCCGACTGCGATGAGGATAGTCCACCTTTACAATCTGGATGGGTGTCGGCTTTTTATGAATCACCGCTAGCCCTCTAGAAAGGTAGTACTGATTGCTCTCATTAATCATTTTTTCAAATGTCATCCCTCGATTGGCAAAGTTTACACTTTGCTTTCTCTGGATAGGCGAAGAGGATTTCTTGCTAAGTTTGTGAGGATAGTTGACCATAATTCTCCTTATTGGTACAATTACATCACTCTATTATATCACAAAATGAAGAAGGGAGGGGAAATAATGAATAGTTTACTGATTACAGGTTATAAGGCGTTTGAATTGGGAATTCTGACAGCTAAGGACCCTAGACTTCCCATTATTAAAGAGGCGATTCGCAGGGATTTAGTCCGTTTTTTGGAGGAGGGCGTTAAGTGGCTGATTTTTACGGGGAATCTAGGTTTTGAAGCCTGGGCCTTAGAGGTTGCCCAGGAATTAAAAAAAGAATACGAGATACAGTTGGCCACGATTTTTATGTTTGAAAACCAAGGAGAGAACTGGAATGAGGCCAATCAAGAACTCCTTAGTCGCTTTAAACAGGTTGATTTTGTCAAGTATGCCTATCCCTCTTACAGTCAGCCAGGCCAATTTAAAGAATACAATACCTTTTTGTTAGAAAATACAGATGGTGCTTATTTATTTTACGATCCAGAACATGAAACAAATCTCAAATATCTTTACAAAATGATGCTAGAAATGGATCAGTATCATGTCAAAAGATTAAACTTTGATGACTTAAATGAAGTAGCGGAAAAAATTTACGAAAAATAAGTGATTTACCTTGATTTTTTCTCCTCATTTTTTATATAATGATTATGATTAACTAGAACGGAGAGAATGATGGCAAGTATTATTTTTACTGCGAAAGATATTTTTGATCAAGATTTCAAAAAAGAAGTTCGTGGATTTAGTAAAGTTGAGGTAAATGAGTTTTTGGATGATGTCATCAAAGACTATGAAACCTATGCTGCCTTAGTGAAGGAATTGAAAGAAGAAAATGCTCGGCTCCGTGAAGAATTAGCGAAGAAAACGAGCCAAGCAACTCCGAGTCCATCAGTTCCTGAATCTGCTCCAAAGCATGAGTTTCCTCAGGTCACTACTACGACAAACTTCGATATTTTGAAACGCTTAAATCGTCTAGAAAAAGAAGTCTTTGGGAAACAAGTCGTAGATCGTGATTTTTAAGACATAAAAGATGAATCGTGCAATTTTTGGATAATCGCGTGAGAGCTTTCTCTCATGAGGAAAGTCCATGCTAGCACAGGCTGTGATGCCTGTAGTGTTTGTGCTAGGTGAATCCATAAGCCTAGGGACTTGATCTTCAAGTTACGGCGAGCGAACGGGCTAAGTCTTAGGATAAGTTCTACTAGCTCTGAAAGTGCCACAGTGACGTAGTTTTTAGGGAAACCTAAAAAGTGGAACGCGGTAAACCCCTCAAGCTAGCAACCCAAACTTTGGTCGGGGCATGGGATGCATGGAAACGAACATAGCATTCTGACTGGAAACAGTAGACAGATGATTATCGAAGGAAATGGTACCTAGTCATTTCTGGAACAAAACATGGCTTATAGAAAATTGCATATAGGTGGCGAGGGGGAGAGAAATCTCAACCTCCTTTTTTAAACAATGGGGAATAAATGAAAAAACAATTTGAATTAATTGCGACAGCTGCCGCTGGATTAGAAGCAGTGGTTGGGCGTGAATTGCGAGAGCTAGGCTACGATTGCCAAGTGGAAAATGGACGAGTCCGTTTCAAAGGCGATGTTCGTGCCATCATCGAAACCAATCTTTGGTTGCGTGCTGCTGACCGAATCAAGATCGTAGTAGGATCCTTTTCTGCCCGCACCTTTGAAGAACTCTTTCAAGGAGTTTTTGCCTTGGATTGGGACCAATACCTCCCTTTAGGAGCGCGTTTCCCTATCTCCAAAGCAAAATGTGTCAAATCCAAACTGCATAACGAACCGAGTGTACAAGCCATTTCGAAAAAGGCTGTTGTCAAAAAGTTGCAAAAACACTATGCTCGTCCGGAAGGCGTTCCATTGATTGAAAATGGAGCTGAATTTAAAATTGAAGTTTCCATCTTGAAGGATCAAGCGACCATTCTAATCGATACCACTGGTAGTAGCCTTTTCAAACGTGGTTATCGGACGGAAAAAGGGGGTGCACCCATTAAGGAAAATATGGCGGCTGCCATTCTTCAACTTTCCAATTGGTATCCAGATAAGCCCTTGGTTGATCCGACTTGTGGATCAGGTACCTTCTGTATCGAAGCAGCGATGATGGCTCGCCAGATAGCGCCGGGCTTGAGACGAACCTTCTCTTTTGAAGAGTGGAATTGGGTCGACGATCGTCTGATTCAAGAAGTTCGCACAGAGGCTAGTAAAAAAATCAATCGGGACCTTGTCCTAGATATCATGGGAACTGATATTGATGCGCGGATGGTTGAGATTGCCAAAGAAAATGCTCAAAAAGCTGGAGTTGCGAGCGATATCACCTTTAAGCAAATGCGGGTGCAAGATTTGCGCTCAGAGAAGATCAATGGAGTCATTATCTCCAATCCACCGTATGGTGAACGCTTATCTGATGATGCTGGGGTGACAAAATTGTACGCTGAAATGGGAGAGGTCTTTGAGCCCTTGAAGACTTGGAGCAAATTTATCTTGACCAGCGATGAAAATTTTGAGAAGAAGTTTGGCCGACAAGCGGACAAAAAACGAAAATTATATAACGGAACCTTAAAGGTTGACTTGTATCAGTTCTTTGGGGAGCGGGTACGTCGACAAGCGACTAGTGAGAAAGGAAACATATGACAAAAGAAGATAAACAGCAATTGAGCCAAGAGGCAGAGTCAGTTCTTGATTTTAAGGACGCCAAAGAGATGACGATTGGCCAAGCGAACCGCAAAGCTGAAGAAATCGAAGCAGGGGTCAAGGAAACAGACAATGTCCTCGATAAATACATCAAACAGCACCGTGACGAAATCGAAGCTCACAAGTTTGATACCATCGTCATGCAAAAGGAAATGTTGGCTGAGGCAGAGGAAGCAGTCACTGTGGAAGCAACAGAGTCAATTCCAAATGAAGAACCTGCAACAGAAGCAAGCTCAGCAGAAGCAGCTAAAAAAGAGGTTGCATCTGCTCGCATTCCAGATCCAATTCCTGGGGAACGCCCTGCAAAAATTAAGTTTGGTCCAGAGCCAACAGAACCATATGTGGATGAAGAAATTGAGATTCCTGAAGAACCGAAAAAAAGCCGGGTCAAACCAATTTTGTTTTCAGTTTTAGCTCTGACAGCAGTTGCTACGGCTAGTTGGTTGTCTTATCAATGGATCCGTAACCAGTCTAAAGGGGAAACGACAGTCGTCTCTTCTACTAGCTCATCTAGCAAGAAGTCCTCTAGTTCTTCTTCCTCAACGAGCGCGAATACAGAGGCTTTGCTGAAGGACTTTAATGATCAGTATGCAGCCTTCTATACAGATGACACGCAGACGAAATTGAAAAATGATTCTTTTGGTAATTTGGAAAAACTAAAAGCCAGTTTGGAAAAATTGAAAGACACCAAAGAATACGATGCAGCCAAAAGTAAATACGATGAATTGGTGAAGCAGGTTTCTGCTATTCAAACAGTTAACTCTCAGTTTACCAGCCCAGTTATTAAGGATGGGGTCATCGATACCAAGGCTCAGGTAAAGAGTGATGCAGTCTTTTCAGATGCGTCAACAGCTAATACACAGTTGAACCAATTGTTGAAAGATGCTGCAGCTCAAGGACGATCACAACAAGTTGCCACTCCAGCACCTGTGACAGATGGTGGTGGCAGTGCTGCAGGTGGAAATGCAGTTTCTTCAGGAACGGTAACCAGTCCTGCTCCTACCCCAGCCCCAGCTACTGAAGGCAACACGACAGGCGGAGTGAACCCAGGCTATTCTGGCTTTGGTCTTCAAAGTACTGGTGTGCCACTTCAACGAAACTTGAGCCGGGTGCCATACAACCAAGCAGCGCTTGACGATGTAAACAATCCTGCGTGGACCTTTAATCCTGGTATTTTGGAGAAAGTTCTGAAGATTGCCCGGGAACGTGGTCATATCGTTGGGGATCAATACATCTTAGAACGCGTGAATATTATCAACGGCAATGGTTATTACAACCTCTTTAAGCCAGATGGAACTTATTTGTTTAGTATCAATGCTAAAACAGGCTACTTTGTCGGAAACGGAAAAGGCCATTCCGATGCATTGGATTATTAAGAATTAAAAAAGACTTCTCTTTCAAAGAGAAGTCTTTTGTTTTTTATACGATATGGCGTGTGAATGGATCGTCAGAAATACCTTGTTCGAGAATCAATTTGCACCACTCTTTGGCAGAAAAGAGGCTGTGATCTTTATAGTTTCCACAAGATTCAATCGTCGTTCCTGGCACGTCTTCCCAGCTTGTCGCTTCAGCAATTTCCTCTAGGGAGGATTTAATCACTTGTGCAATGGTTTTTGGATCGTGCTGTCCCCACATAATCATATGGAAGCCAGTACGACACCCAAATGGGGAACAATCGATCATTCCATCAATGCGTTTACGGATCAACATAGCTAATAGATGCTCAATTGTATGTAAACCAGCAGTCGGGATAGAGTCTTCATTTGGTTGAACCAAGCGGATATCGTAGTTTGAGATGACATCTCCTTTTGGTCCAGTTTCCTCTCCGATTAGGCGGACGTAAGGGGCTTTTACAGCAGTGTGGTCTAATTCAAAACTTTCCACAATAACTTCTTTCGTCATGTATCTTCCTCAATTTCTTTTTTCTTGATTATAGCACAATTGTCAGTGGATGAAAACATAAGAGAAGAGAGAGGCAAGTAGCCGTTGAAATAAGATTCAGAAGCTTGTTTTTAGGGTGTTTTTCCGTTAGAATCAAAGGAAAGAAGCATTAGAATAATAGCAGAAATAGATTAGTTTTCGCTAGAAAATTTGTTTGTTAATTTTGTAAAAATATGATAAAATAATAAAGAATTTTTTAATTCAACTATTCATTAGATTAGGGGTAAAAACATGGAATTTGGAATTGCAATTGTTTTTGCCGCAATCATTGGTTTAGTCATTGGATATGTAGGGATCTCAGTCAAGATGAAAGCATCGAAAGAGGCTGCAGAACTTACTCTTTTAAATGCTGAACAAGAAGCAACGAATTTACGTGGACAGGCAGAGCGCGAAGCTGATTTGATTTTGAAAGAAGCTAAGCACGAGTCTAGTTCACTTAAAAAAGAAGCACTTTTGGAGGCAAAGGAAGAAGCCAGAAAATATCGAGAAGAAGTCGATGCTGAGTTTAAATCAGAGCGTCAAGAATTAAAACAATTAGAAACCCGCTTAGCGGAACGTTCGAATAATCTTGATCGCAAAGATGACAATCTTACGAGCAAAGAGCAAGCTCTTGAACAAAAAGAGCAAAGTCTTTCAGATAGAACTAAACACATTGATGCGCGTGAAGAACAATTACATGAGCTAGAAAAGAAGAAAGAAGAAGAATTAGAAAAAATTGCTTCTCTGACTCAATCGGAAGCACGTGATATTATCTTAACGCAAACAGAAGAACGACTTTCCAAAGAGATTGAGACTCGAATTCGAGAAGCAGAAGTGGAAGTGAAAGAACGTTCAGATAAAGTTGCAAAAGATATCCTGGTTCAAGCCATGCAACGGATGGCCGGGGATTTTGTGGCAGAACAGACCAACTCAACGGTTCATTTACCAGATGATGGAATGAAGGGCCGGATTATTGGTCGCGAAGGTCGAAATATCCGAACCTTCGAAAGCTTGACAGGTGTGGATGTGATTATTGATGACACTCCAGAAGTAGTCACCCTGTCTGCATTTGATCCGATTCGTCGGGAAATCGCACGAATGACCATGGAAAGTCTCTTGAAAGATGGTCGCATCCATCCAGCTCGGATTGAAGAGTTGGTAGAGAAGAACCGTTTGGAAATTGACCAACGGATTCGTGAATATGGTGAAGCAGCAGCCTATGAAATTGGCGCACCAAATCTACATCCTGATTTGATGAAGATTATGGGACGCTTGCAATTCAGAACTTCTTATGGACAGAACGTCTTGCGTCACTCCATTGAGGTTGCTAAGTTATCTGGTATTATTGCTAGTGAGCTTGGTGAAAATGCTACCTTGGCTCGTCGAGCTGGTTTCCTTCATGATATTGGTAAAGCCATCGACCGTGAGGTAGAAGGTAGCCACGTAGAAATTGGTACTGAATTAGCTCGTAAATACAAAGAGCACCCTGTTGTTGTCAATACGATTGCCAGTCACCATGGTGATGTCGAACCAGAAAGTGTCATCGCAGTTATTGTTGCAGCAGCAGATGCCTTGAGTGCAGCGCGTCCAGGTGCCCGGAGCGAGTCTCTTGAAAGCTACATCAAACGCCTGCAAGATCTTGAAGAAATTGCAAATGGCTTTGAGGGAGTTAAGACCAGCTTTGCCTTGCAAGCAGGTCGTGAAATTCGAATTATGGTCAGCCCTGAAGAAGTCAAGGATGATAAGTTGACCATCTTGGCTCATGATATCCGTGAGAAGATTGAGTCCAACTTGGAGTACCCTGGTAACATCAAGGTAACCGTTATTCGTGAATTACGTGCCATTGATTATGCAAAATAGAGCTTGTTAAAAGCCATATATAAAAGATAGTCAGCTAAGGTGGAACAACCTTAGTTGGCTATTTTTTTGTGAGTCGTGTTAAAAATGGCTTAGCACAGATGAAATGGTTCATTGGCAGAGAAGTGGTTAGGGCCTTGCCTCAAGGAAAAATCTGTTGAAAAATCTTTCTATTTTTGTTACACTAGATAGAAAGACAGCGAAGGAGACAAAATGGCGGATCGAGGATTATTAATCGTTTTCTCAGGGCCCTCAGGTGTTGGGAAAGGAACGGTTAGACGTGAGATTTTTGAAAGCTCAGATAATCAATTTCAATACTCAGTATCGATGACAACGCGTGTACAACGTCCAGGCGAAGTGGACGGAGTAGATTATTTCTTCCGGACACGTGAAGAATTTGAGGAGTTGATTCGTCAAGGTCAAATGCTCGAATATGCTGAATATGTTGGCAATTACTATGGGACTCCCTTGACCTATGTGAACGAAACCCTCGATAAAGGGATCGATGTTTTCCTTGAAATCGAGGTGCAAGGGGCTTTGCAGGTCAAGAAAAAGGTACCAGATGCCGTCTTCATTTTCTTAACTCCTCCAGATTTGGATGAATTGCAAGACCGTTTGGTTGGACGCGGCACAGATAGTGCGGAAGTCATTGCCCAGCGGATTGAAAAAGCCAAAGAAGAAATTGCTTTGATGCGTGAGTATGACTATGCTATTGTCAATGACCATATTCCTCTTGCTGCAGAACGTGTCAAACGTGTGATTGAAGCTGAACATTTCCGTGTGGATCGTGTTATCGGTCACTATCAGGATATGCTACCAAAGTCTCCGACTATTCGATAAACTATAGAAAACAGGTACAAACAAATGATGCTTAAACCCTCTATTGATACCTTACTTGACAAGGTACCATCAAAATATTCACTCGTAATCTTGTTAGCAAAACGTGCTCACGAATTAGAAGCTGGAGCAACTCCAACACAAGAATTCAAATCTGTAAAATCTACGCTTCGTGCCTTGGAAGAGATTGAATCTGGGAATGTAACTATCCATCCAGATCCAGAAGGGAAGCGTGAAGCGGTTCGTCGTCGAATCGAAGCAGAACGCTTGCGTAAAGAAGAAGAAGAGCGTAAAATTAAAGAACAAATCGCGAAAGAAAAAGAAGATGGTGAAAAAATTTAAGGTTGGGTTCGCTCAATCTTATTTTTTGCTATTTAGCGCTAGGACAGGAAGGAGGTGGAAGCATGCTAGCACAAGTCATCGTTGATGTTCCCTTGATGCAAACAGACAAGCCCTATAGCTACCAGGTACCAGAAGAGTTTTCTCCTTTCTTGGAAAAAGGAATGCGAGTGCATGTTCCCTTTGGAAAGGGAAATCGGCTCATTCAAGGGATTGTGGTTGGCCTTGAAGAGACCACTCCAGCAGCTCAAGATCAAGAATTGAAAAGTATCGTGGAGGTCTTAGACTACCAACCGGTTCTAGGAGAGGAGCAATTTTGGCTGGCAGATCAGTTGCGAAAGACGGTTTTTGCCTACAAGATCACCCTCTTGAAAGCCATGTTACCGAGTGTTTTAAATTCTTCCTATGACAAAATTCTCCATCCGACAGAACTGCTATCGCCAGAAGATCGAGAAGACATTTTTGGAACAGCGACTAGCTTGGCCTTTTCTTCTTTGGATATTGATGCTCAAGCACGAATGATGCGACTGACTCGTAAGGGAGAGTTGGAAGTAGAATACCAAGCTGTGGATCGTAAACATATCAAAACAGAAAAATGGTATCGGGTAAATCAACCCCTACTTGAAAATTTGGAAATCGCCAAGAATGCTAAAAAGCGCTTGGCCTTGCGAGACTTTGTCCAAGGTCAGGAAGAAGAAGCACCTTTGAGTGATTTATTGGCGGAATTCTCTCGTCCAGTGGTGAACTATTTCATCGACCAGGGTGCCTTGCTTATTTTTGAAAAAGAAGTCAATCGTGCGGCTGCCTACTTTAAAGACAAAGAGTCGACAGAGGCCTTGGTTTTAAATGCTGAACAAGAACGAGCGGTTCAAGCGGTAACCAGCAAAATTGGGCAACCTTCCAAACCCTTCTTGCTAGAAGGGGTGACAGGAAGTGGAAAGACGGAAGTTTACCTCCAAATCATCCAAGAGGTGCTGGATAAGGGGAAAACAGCTATTATGTTGGTTCCTGAAATTTCCTTGACGCCTCAAGTGACGGATCGCTTCATTTCTCGCTTTGGGGATCGAGTGGCCATCCTTCATTCAGGTCTATCCAACGGTGAAAAATACGATGAGTGGAGACGTGTTGAACGTGGAGAAGCTCAAGTGGTCGTAGGAGCGCGGTCTGCCATCTTTGCACCTCTGAAGAACCTAGGGGCCATTATTATCGATGAAGAACATGAGGCTACCTATAAACAAGATAGCAATCCTCGCTACCATGCGCGTGAAGTGGCCTTGTTACGAGCTCAGTATCACCAAGCTGTTTTGGTCTTGGGGTCGGCGACACCTAGTCTAGAAACACGAGCCCGTGCAGGAAAAGGAGTCTATGAATTTCTTCAATTGACCCAACGAGCCAATCCTCTTGCCCGTATTCCAGAGGTGGAAGTGATTGATTTCAGGGATTATATTGGCCAGCAAGAATCAGGAACCTATACACCTAAGTTGCTAGAAGCGATAGCAGAACGTCTGCAACGAAAAGAGCAAGTCGTCCTCATGCTCAATCGCCGGGGTTATTCCAGCTTTGTTATGTGTCGGGAGTGCGGTCATGTAGATACCTGTCCGAATTGTGATATCTCCTTGACCCTTCACATGGATACCAAGACGATGGATTGCCATTATTGTAATTACCACAAGGCCATCCCAACAGTCTGCCCTAATTGCCAAAGTCGATCGATTCGTTATTACGGGACGGGGACCCAGAAGGCCTACGATGAGCTACAAGAAATTTTCCCCGAGGCTCGTATTCTGCGGATGGACGTTGATACTACTCGGAAAAAAGGGAGTCACGAGACCTTGTTGGACCAGTTTGGCCAAGGACAAGCCGATATTTTACTGGGGACCCAGATGATCGCCAAGGGTTTGGATTTCCCCAATGTAACGCTAGTCGGTGTCCTCAATGCTGATACAGCCCTAAATTTGCCTGATTTTCGCTCGTCAGAGCGGACCTTCCAACTGTTAACCCAGGTAGCAGGGCGGGCTGGTCGTGCGGATAAAGAAGGACAGGTTCTGATCCAGACCTATAATCCTCATCATTATGCCATTGAATATGCGGAACGCCAAGATTATGAAGGGTTTTATGCCTATGAAATGAAGGTGCGCCACCAGTTAGGTTATCCACCTTATTATTACACGGTAGGTTTGACCCTCTCTCACAAAAAAGAAGAGGTCGTGGTTAAAAAAGCTTATCAGGTGATGGATCTGTTGAAAGCAGGTCTGTCCGATCAGGTCCAAATCTTGGGACCAACGCCAAAACCGATTGCTCGTACGCATAATCTATTCCATTACCAGATTCTGTTGAAGTACCGGTTTGAAGACCACTTACCACAGGTTTTAAATCAGATTTTGGACTATACTCAAGAGCGGGAAAATCAAGATCTTCGAGTCAGCATTGACAATGAACCGCAAAGTTTTATGTAGAAGGAGAAAAAATGACAAAAATACTATTTATGGGAACGCCTGATTTCTCAGCTACAGTCTTAAAAGGCTTGATTTCTGATGAACGCTATGAGATTCTAGCCGTTGTGACTCAACCAGATCGAGCAGTTGGTCGTAAAAAAGAAATTCGAATGACACCAGTAAAAGAAGCGGCTTTAGAAGCGGGCTTGCCAATCTACCAGCCGGAGAAACTATCTGGAAGCCAAGAACTAGAAGACTTATTGGCTTTGGGAGTAGACGGTATTGTCACAGCAGCCTTTGGACAGTTTTTGCCGAGTCGTTTGTTAGAGGCGATGAAGTTTTCTGTCAACGTGCACGCTTCTCTTCTTCCAAAATACCGTGGTGGAGCGCCTATTCATTATGCCATCATGAATGGGGATAAAGAAGCTGGTGTGACCATCATGGAAATGGTCAAAGAGATGGATGCTGGAGATATGATTTCTTCTCGCGCCATCCCTATTTTAGAGGAAGACAATGTGGGAACCCTATTTGAGAAATTGGCTCTTGTTGGCCGGGATCTTCTTTTAGAAACTCTGCCAGCTTACCTTGCGGGAGAGCTTAAGCCACAACCGCAGGATCCCCAACAAGTCACCTTCTCTCCAAATATCAAGCCAGAAGAAGAACGCCTGGATTGGACACGGACCAACCGTGAACTCTTTAACCAAGTTCGAGGCATGTATCCTTGGCCAGTTGCCCATACTCTATGGAAGGGTGAACGCTTTAAGATATACCAAGCAAAACCGTGTGAAGGTCAAGGAGAACCAGGAGAAATTTTAGCTCTCCATAAAAATGAAATCGTTGTTGCGACGGGTGAGGGAGCCTTAGCCTTGACCCTTGTTCAGCCAGCTGGTAAACCCAAGATGGCTGTCGGAGATTTCTTAAATGGTTTGGGGCGACAACTGCAAGTAGGTGATCAATTTGGTAAATAAGATGCAGACTGCACGAGGGGTGGCCCTATCTACTCTAGGAGAGATTTTCCAGGACGGTGCTTTTTCAAATATCGCCCTCAAAAAATCCTTGGGCAAGGCAACCTTGTCAGATGTGGATAAAAGTCTAGTAACCGAAATCGTCTATGGGACGGTTTCACGCAAACTAACCTTGGAATGGTATCTATCGCACTTTGTCGTTGATCGAGACCAGGTAGATCCCTGGATCTATCATCTTTTATTGATGAGCCTCTATCAGTTCGTCTATCTGGAGAAGATTCCTCCCCATGCTGTTGTCCATGAAGCAGTAGAGCTTGCCAAGCAACGGAAGAAGGGGAGTGAAAAATATGTCAATGCTCTCTTACGGAAAATGCTACGAGAGGAGCTTCCATCAATTGACCAGATTAAACGAATCAACAAACGACTTTCAATCCGCTATTCTCTTCCGGTTTGGTTGGTGAAAAAGTTGATGGACGAGTATGGTGAACAGCGGGCCATTGCGATTTTTGAGAGTCTCTATGTTCGCAACAAGGCCAGTGTTCGTGTTGTCGATCTGGATCAAAAAGAAGACATCAAGGAGCAATTGCAGGCTTCGGATTCTTTATTGGCTTCAACTGCCCTCGTAAAGGAGAATGGCTATTTTGCGGGCTCTGATTACTTCAAACAAGGGAAACTAACCATTCAAGATGAGACCAGTCAATTGGTCGCTCCGGCTTTAGAGGTCCAACCATCAGACCAGGTATTAGATGCCTGTGCAGCACCTGGGGGCAAGACCACCCATCTAGCTTCTTATCTAGTAGATGGGAAGATCACAGCCTTGGACTTGTACGATCATAAGCTCCAATTAATTCAGGAAAACGCGGAACGTCTGGGAGTTGCAGATAAAATCCAGACAAAAAAACTGGATGCCAGCCAGGTCTTTGAAGCTTTTGGAGCAGATGCTTTTGATAAAATCTTGGTAGACGCCCCTTGCTCTGGGATTGGTTTGATCCGCCGTAAGCCAGACATCAAGTACAATAAAGACAATGCTGACTTTGCGTATCTACAGGCGATTCAATTGGAAATATTGGATGGAGTTTGTCAAAGTGTGCGGAAAGATGGTATAATAGTCTACAGTACATGCACAATTATAGGAGAAGAGAATTTTGATGTGGTTGACCAGTTTTTAAAAACCCATCCAAATTTTGAACTCGTGCCATTAGATCATGAACGAAAAGATATTCTGAAAGATGGCTGTATTTTAATTACACCAGAATTGTATGGAAGCGATGGTTTCTTTATTAGTCGTTTTCGAAGAATATCGTAATCTCAGGAGGATACGGACAGTATGGAAATTTCTATCTTAACCGATGTAGGTCAAAGACGGACAAATAACCAAGACTATGCAAATCAATATAAAAATAAAGCGGGAAAATCCATGGTTTTTCTAGCTGACGGGATGGGGGGGCATCGTGCTGGTAATATTGCTAGCGAGATGGCTGTTACCGATCTCGGCGCTGCTTGGGTAGCGACTGAAATCAGCACCATTAACGAAGTCAGAGAGTGGTTTGCGGAGTATCTGGAAAAAGAAAACCAGCAGATCCATCGCATTGGTCAAGATGAAGAACATAAAGGAATGGGAACAACTCTCGAAGCTGTTGCCGTTATTGATGACCAAGTCTTATTTGCGCATGTAGGGGATTCCCGAATTGGACTCGTGCGTAATGGGGAATACCATCAATTAACCAGTGACCATTCTTTAGTAAACGCCTTGCTCAAGGCCGGACAGATTACGGAAGAAGAGGCAGCTCATCATCCCCAACGCAATATCATCACCCAATCCATTGGACAAAAAGATGAATTGCAACCGGATTTTGGTATGGTTACGGTTGAAGCGGGAGATTTCATTGTTATTAATAGTGATGGATTAACCAATATGATCTCTGGCGATGAAATCCGTGATATCGTTGTTAGCGATTTATCGGTTGAAGAAAAGGCAAAAACCTTGGTTCGCTTTGCGAATAATGCTGGCGGTTTGGACAATATTACAGTTGTACTGATTCGCTTTGCTGAGGAGGATGTGGCATGATTCAAATCGGCAAAATTTTTGCCGGACGATATAAGATAATCCGTCAAATCGGGCGTGGAGGGATGGCAGATGTCTACCTCGCTCGGGATTTAATCTTAGATGGTGAAGAAGTTGCAGTTAAAGTACTGAGGACCAATTACCAAACAGATCCAATTGCAGTTGCACGCTTTCAACGAGAGGCCAAAGCGATGGCAGATTTGGATCATCCAAATATCGTTCGGATCACGGATATCGGTGAAGAGGATGGCCAGCAATACTTGGCGATGGAATATGTCGCTGGTTTGGACTTGAAACGCTATATCAAAGAAAATGCTCCTCTCTCAAATGAAGAAGCTGTTCGCTTGATGGGGCAAATTCTTCTTGCTATGCGCTTGGCGCACACGCAAGGCATTATTCACCGTGATTTGAAGCCTCAAAATGTCCTTTTAACATCGGACGGAAATGCCAAGGTTTCTGACTTTGGGATTGCAGTAGCCTTTGCAGAGACCAGTCTCACCCAGACCAACTCTATGTTGGGTTCGGTTCATTATTTATCACCAGAGCAAGCCAGAGGATCGAAAGCTTCTATTCAAAGTGATATCTATGCAATGGGGATCATTTTCTACGAAATGCTGACGGGGCATATCCCTTATGATGGGGATAGTGCAGTGACCATTGCGCTGCAACATTTCCAAAAACCACTTCCGTCCATCATTGAAGAGAACAAAAATGTTCCGCAGGCTTTGGAAAATGTGGTGATTAAGGCAACAGCAAAGAAACTATCCGATCGCTATAAGTCGGTAGCTGAAATGTATGTCGACTTGTCAAGCTGCTTATCTTATGAACGCCGTAATGAGAAAAAATTAGTCTTTGATGACGCTTCAAAAGCGGATACCAAGACCCTACCAAAGGTAAACGTGGTTCCAAAACCGGCTCCACTTCCAACATCAGAGGCTCGTCCTACAGCTCATGAGGACCGACCAGTGGCTTCAGAGGATCGAACAGCTCCAGTTTCTCCAAAAAATAAGCCACGTCGTCGTTTGCGGACGCGCTACAAGGTTTTGTTTGTAGCCCTAGCTTTGGTACTGGCTGCCTTTGCCTTTCTTCTTTATATGAGTCCAGCCAACAAAACAGTGCCGGATGTATCTGGAAAAACGGTAGCAGAAGCGCGTGCTATCATTGAAGATCAGGATCTTCAAGTGGGAGACGAAAAAGAAGAATACAGTGATTCGGTGCTGGAGGGTTATGTAATCCGTACCAATCCAAATGCAGGAGCTCAGAAAAAGGAAAACAGCAAGGTTGATTTGGTTGTCTCGAAAGGGCCAAGCACCTTTGATATGCCGGACTATACTGGTAGGTCTAGAGAAGATGCGGAAAACGATCTGAAAACCACCTATAAGCTTTCTAGCAAGCTTATTTCGATTGAAGAAGTCGAGACCAATGAAGTGGAGCCAGGAATTGTGCTTGAGCAATCTCCTGCTGCTGGTCAAAAATATGATTTGACTTCTAATACCAAGGTTGTTCTGAAAGTATCGAAGGAAAGTAATTCGATCGAGTTACCAAGTTATGTTGGTTCTAATTATGAATTTGCTGTCTCTAATCTCGTTCAGATCTACGGGGTGAAGGAAGCAAATATTGAACGGAAGACTACATCGCATCTGCCGGACGGAGTAGAAGTCTTACCTGGTCATATTGTGAGTCAGACTCCAGAAGCTCAATCGAGCATCGATATTAAAAAGACTCGCATTGTCTTGACTGTATACGAACCGAAGACGGAACCATCAAGTAGCACGAAAGCTTCAAGTAGTTCATCAGAAAGTTCAACCTCTACAACAGTAGAATCCCATTCCAATACGGAACCTTCGGCTACTACTGAACCAGAATCTTAACATGATGACCTTATAAAACCAGACCCATCGGTCTGGTTTTTTTAGTAAAGAGAGAGTTGGAATGAATCCTTCTAGAGGCGGAAGCGAATCCTATAGAATTTTGATAAAATAGAATAGAGAGGTTCAATTATGTGGAAGATTCAATTGTTTGTGTTTGTCGAAGCTTTGTTACTCACCATGGCTGCAATCACTATTTTAGCGGGAAATATATCTCGTATCGTCCTAATCGTGGTTCTGTGCTTGCTTCTATTATATTATTACATCGGAAAACAGCGGAGTAACTTTCTTTTAGTGGCATCCAGCATTCTGCTGTTTTTTATTGTCATGTTAAATCCTTATGTCATCGCTGCGCTTTTGTTTGCTGTTGTCTATGCCATGCTGGTGGCTTATCCCTATTTTTACCGTGAAAACGAAGAAGTGAAGATAGATTATGAGGAAGATGTAGAAATCCGACAAGAGAAAACGCCTTGGATTGGGGATCTGCATCATTTTTCAAAGGTAAACTGCCATTTTCGTGATTTAACGATTACTCGTTTAGTGGGGCGGGATACGATCCATTTAGACGAAGTGATTGTTGTGAATCATGACAATGTCATCATCATGAGAAAGATGTTTGGCAATACGAAAATTATTTTGCCAGTGGATGTGGAGCTGAGCTTGCAGGTGAATACCTTGTATGGAGAATTGCGCCTCTTCTCTCAAAAACCTAGAAAATTGAGAAATGAGACAGTAAGCATGGAGACGCCGAATTATCGCAGTTCCCATCGAACAGTGAAGCTTGTTATTGCGGGGATTGTAGGAGATGTGGAGGTCGTCAGAGGATGAAACGAACAGACTATCTTTTAATCTTCCTTTATACGGTCTTAATTCTAGCTGTAATTATCCATTCGATCTTTGGTCTCTTTGACTTTCAGTGGGCTTATCTATTGGAAGATTTATCAAAGCTTCGTGCATTTCTTTTTATTGGCTTTGGTTTGACGCTTGCTCTTACTATTTTGATGATTTTATTGATTAAATTGATTCAATTTACAATCATGAACACCGTCCAAAAAAATCTGAGAAACTTGCTCGAAGGCAAGAAGCTAAAATTTGGAGAAAACAAAGAAATTAATGAAGATTTTCAACGCTTGGATCGTAAGCTCAAACGCCTGACAGAAAATTTGCAACGTACAGAAAATCGAGTCATGCAAAATGAAGAAGAGATTGTGGAAAGAGAACGCAGGCGAATTGCTCGAGATCTCCATGATACGGTGAGCCAAGAATTATTTGCAGCTAATATGATTTTGTCCGGTGTAGCCAGTCAGGATCAGGTTCTTCAACTGCTTAAAGTCGGGCAACAGTTGAAGGGAGTTACAGAAATTCTAAACACTGCTCAAAACGATTTGCGGATTCTCTTATTACACCTGCGGCCGACAGAATTAGAAGGTCGAAACTTGGTAGAAGGTCTCCAGGTGATTTTTAGAGAACTACAAGAAAAGAGTAATTTAGAAGTTCATTTTGAACACGATGTTCAAAGACTCCCTAAAACAATAGAAGAGCATATTTTCCGGATTGTGCAAGAAGTTGTAAGCAATACATTGAAACATGCCCATGCGAAGCACTTGGATGTTTATCTGTTGCAAACTGAACAATCTCTCCATCTAAAATTAGCAGATGATGGAGTGGGGTTTGATCCAGAATCTTTGGGTGAACTAAGTTATGGTATGAAAAATATTCAAGATCGAGTAGATGACATGGCTGGAAGAATTAAGATTTTGACCAGTCCTAAAAAGGGAGTGGCCATTGATATTAAAGTGCCATTAGTAGAAGGAGAAAATGATGAAATTATTACTAGTAGATGATCATGAGATGGTCCGTTTAGGATTGAAAAGCTATTTAAGTATGCAAGATGGGATTGATCAAGTCCTAGAGGCTAGTGATGGTCAAGAGGGTGTAGAGATAGCCTTACAAGAACGACCAGATGTCATCATTATGGATATTGTCATGCCACATATGACCGGGATTGAAGCGACACTCGCCATCCTGAAGGAGTGGTCAGATGCAAAAATATTGATCCTAACGTCTTATCTGGACAATGAAAAAATCTACCCTGTCTTGGATGCGGGAGCCAAGGGATATATGCTCAAAACCTCTAGTGCAGAGGAAATTTTACGGGCCATTCGTAAGGTGGAACAAGGAGAGTTGGCGATTGAGACAGAGGTCAGCCAAAAAGTTGAGTATCGAAAAAATCACGTGGAACTCCATGATGACTTGACCGCGCGTGAACGAGATATCTTGGCTTTGCTAACCAAGGGATATGAAAATCAACGGATAGCTGATGAATTATTCATTTCATTAAAGACGGTCAAGACGCACGTGTCGAATATTTTGTCAAAATTAGAAGTGAGCGATCGTACCCAAGCAGTAGTTTATGCCTTCCAACATCACTTGGTCTCTCAGGAAGATTTTTAGTCAAAAACATGCTATAATAGACAGCATACTGAATGGAGACAACATGGATGCAAAAACACGCTACAAAGCGAAAAAGATAAAAATAGTATTTTTTGATATTGACGATACCTTACGAAATGTTGAGACAGGCTATGTTCCAGCTTCAGTCACCAGAGTGTTTTCACAATTACGAGAAAAAGGAATTTACACAGCCATTGCTAGTGGTAGAGGGATTTTTGGAGTGCCAGAAGAAATTAAGGCTCTCCGACCTGATTTCTACGTCACTCTGAATGGTTCCTATGTGATTGATCGTAAGGAGAATGTCATTTATGAAGAAAGATTACCAAATCCACTTGTTCAGGACTTTATTGCATGGGCCAAGCAGGTAGGGATTCATTATGGTTTGGTTGGGAGTCATCAAGCAGCTCTTTCAGCTCGGACAGAAGATATGAGCCGGGCCATTGATCCCATCTATCCAAATTTACCAGTAGATCCTGACTTTGCTACCAAGCATCCCATTTATCAAATGTGGACATTCGAGACTGGTAAAACATTCGATGCCCTCCCAGAAGCTTTAGGGCAGGAATTGCGTTTGGTTCGCTGGCACCCAATCTCATCAGATGTTGTCTTGGATCAGCAATCCAAAGCTCACGGTGTCTCAAAAATAGTCGAAAAACTAGGTCTCAAACCAGAAAATGTCTTAACGTTTGGAGATGGATTGAATGACATAGAATTATTTGACTATGCTGGTTTAGCGATTGCCATGGGAAACGCCCAAGATGCATTAAAAGCTAAAGCAGATTTTGTCACAAAAACCATAGAAGAAGATGGCATTTTACATGCCTTAGAGGAGTTAAAAATGGTTGAAAAAGAATTGCACTTACCACAAACAAAAATGGATCAAGAAACAGGACCAATTGCGACGATTCATACCAACTATGGAGATCTGAAGATTCGTCTCTTTCCTGATCAAGCACCAAAAACAGTAGCAAACTTTATTGCGCTTGCAAAAGATGGCTACTACAACGGAGTGATTTTCCATCGCATCATTAAAGATTTCATGATCCAAGGTGGGGATCCAACTGGAACAGGTATGGGTGGGGAATCCATTTATGGAGAATCTTTTGAAGATGAATTCTCTGAAGAATTGTACAACATCCGTGGTGCACTTTCTATGGCCAATGCTGGACCAAATACCAACGGCAGTCAATTCTTTATTGTTCAAAACCAACACCTTCCTTATTCTAAAAAGGAAATTGCCCGTGGTGGTTGGCCTGAAGCTATCGCAGAAATTTATGCGGAAGAAGGAGGAACACCTCATTTGGACCGTCGTCACACAGTGTTCGGTCAGTTGATGGATGAAGCTTCTTATCAAGTATTAGATACAATTGCGGCAGTAGAGACAGGTGCCATGGACAAACCCAAAGAAGATGTGGTCATGGAATCAATTGACATTGAGGGAGAAGCATGAGAATCGGGGATAAACTGAAGGGTGTTGTGACAGGGTTGCAACCTTATGGAGCCTTTGTTGAATTAGAGACAGGGGTAACCGGTTTAATCCATATTTCTGAAATCCGCAGTGGATATATCGACAACATTCATGATATCTTAAAAATTGGGGATCAAGTTTGTACCCAGGTTATCGATATTGATGAATACTCTGGGAAGGCTAGCTTGTCTCTTCGTACCTTAGAAGCTGGGAACAGAAAGCAGTTTCGACATCATCGTTTTTCTAATGATCGCCATAAGATCGGTTTTACTCCTTTAGCCAAACAATTACCGATTTGGATTAAAGAAAGTAAAGAATTTTTGAGTGACACTAGTCAAGGAAAATAAAAATTTATTTCTGCAGTTCGATAGAAAGAAAAGAGGCTACATCGTAGCCTCTTTCTTATTCTTGATCAAAATCGTAAAGGGTAGTTGAAAGGTAACGTTCCCCATTATCCGGTGCCAAAGCCAAGACTTTTTTACCAGCGCCAAGCTCTTTAGCGACTTCAATTGCTGCATAGATAGCGGCGGCAGATGAAATTCCAACTAAGAATCCTTCTTTTCCACCAATGTAGCGACCTAATTCTAAAGCTTGTTCAGAAGTGACGCGGATTACGCCATCATAAGAATTGGTATCCAACGTTTCTGGAATGAAACCTGCTGACAATCCTTGGATTTTGTGTGGTCCAGGTTTTTCACCAGAAAGAATCGCTGATTCATCTGCTTCGACTGCATAGACTTGGACAGCTGGGTTAACTTTTTTTAAGGCATGAGAAACACCTGAAATAGTTCCACCAGTTCCAACACCACTGACGTAAGCATCCAATCCATTTGGTCCAAAAGCTTCTAAAATTTCTTGTCCTGTTGTTGCTTCATGGACTTCTGGGTTGGCGCTATTGTTAAATTGGAGGGGAAGGAAACCGTTTCGTTCTGCAGCGATTTCTTCTGCTTTAGCGATAGCTCCTTTCATTCCTTCACTACCTGGAGTTAAAACAAGTTCTGCTCCATAAGCTTGAATGATTTTTCGACGTTCAACACTCATGGTTTCAGGCATGACGATGACGACTTTATACCCTTTGGCAGCCCCGACCCATGACAAACCAATTCCTGTATTTCCACTGGTTGCTTCAACAATAGTAGAACCGGGTTGAAGAAGTCCATCTCGTTCTGCTTTTTCAATCATGCTAAGAGCAATCCGGTCTTTGACAGATGAACCAGGGTTGAAGGCTTCTAATTTAACATAGACATCAGCAGCCCCTTCAGGTACTAGGTGATTCAATTTTACAATAGGTGTTTTTCCGATTAATTCTGTAATATTTTGATAGATTGGCATACGATATACACTCCTTTATTAGTGTATCCAGTATACCGCCAGTAAGAAGGTTTGTAAAATATAAAAAAGCTATCGATGCGATAGCCTTTTTTTATAACGGGATAGGAACTTCCACTTCCTTTAATCCCTGATCACTAATCTCAATTTTTCCATGGTAAAAATCAATCAGGTCAGCAATCACATCTTCTTTTTGCTCCTTATCTACATAGATCAGACTAAAGACAGCATCGGTGAAGTCTGTATGGAATTCTGTTAATTGGTGAGCGGATAAAAAGTTCGCAAACTCTTGGTATTGGGGATAAGTCAAGCTAATCCCTAGACCGACCTGCTCCTTGATCTCGACGAGACCGATTTCTTTTACAGCTTGTGCGACGCTACCGGCATAAGCGCGGATAAGACCGCCTGCACCTAGCTTGATCCCACCAAAATAACGAGTGACAACGCAACAGACATTGGTCAGTTCGTGATTCTCTAAAACACCCAGCATGGGCACGCCGGCAGTCCCACTCGGTTCGCCATCGTCACTGGTTCGTTTAATTTCAAACTGCTCTCCAATAACAAAAGCAGAGCAATTATGAGTTGCTTTGTAATGTTCCTTCTTGATAGTGGCTATAAAGTCGCGAGCTTCCTCTTCAGTATAAACTCGTTTAACATGGCAAAGAAAGCGGGATTTTTTAATTTCTTCTTGGACGAGACCGTCCTCTTTAAAAGTCTTGTATTCCATACATTTATTTTACAAAAAAACTCTTAAAACTGCGAGCTTTTACGAATATATAAGTATGAAACTTGAAGATTGTTATGGACGCTTGTTCACCCAAGACCAACTGGAGGTGGAACTGCTTGGAGAAGCCCAGGAACTGCCAGCTATGGTAGAGGAAAAGACGGGCTTGTTTTGTAATCGGTGTAGGACCAAGATTGATAAGGCTAGATGGAAACTACAGATAGGAAGCTACTATTGTAGAGCTTGCATTCAATTAGGAAGAGTTAGGAGCGATCAAAAACTCTATTACTTTCCCCAGCAAGCCTTTCCGCAAGAAGAAGTCCTAAGATGGCAGGGGACCTTAACTTCCTTTCAAAGTCGGGTCTCTCAGGAGTTGGTTCAATCCTTAACAGAAAGCCAGCCAATGATGGTACACGCAGTAACAGGAGCAGGTAAAACGGAAATGATGTACCAAGTGGTAGCGGAAACAATTAAAAAAGGGGCTTGTGTTTGCATTGCTACCCCAAGGATTGACGTGTGTATTGAATTGTATAAACGAATGACCAAGGATTTTTCCTGTCCCATCTCCTTGTTGCATGGTGATTCAGAAGCTTATTTTCGAACGCCTCTAGTTATATCCACCACCCATCAACTACTAAAATTTTACCAGGCTTTCGATCTCCTTATTATCGATGAAGTCGATGCCTTTCCTTTTGTTGATAACCCCGTTCTTTATCATGCCGTTTCAAATGCCAAAACTAAGAATGGGAAGCTCATCTATTTGACAGCTACCTCTACAAAAGAGTTAGATAAAAAAGTCAAAAAACAGGAGATTAAACGCGTTAGCCTACCTAGACGCTTTCACGGAAATCCTTTAGTGATTCCTAGAAAAGTATGGCTAAAAGATCTACGAAAAAAAGTAGAAAAGAAACAAGTGCCAAGGAAGTTGCTTAAGCTAATAAAAGACCAACGTAAAAACTCCTTCCCCCTGATCCTATTTGTATCAGAAATCGAATTAGGAGAAAAATTCCTCAGTCTATTAAGAAGGGCCTTCACGGATGAAATCATCGAACTGGTGACCTCTAAAACAGAAAATAGGTTGGAACTGGTAGAAAAATTTCGCAACCAAGAAATTACCATCCTTGTTTCAACGACCATTCTTGAACGGGGAGTCACCTTCCCGAAAGTCGATGTGTTTGTGATTGAGGCCAATCATCGGCTGTTCACTAAGAGCGCCCTGGTTCAAATCGCTGGTCGTGTGGGAAGAAGTATGGAAAGACCCACAGGCGAATTGCTTTTTCTAGCAGAAGGAACCAGCAAAGAAATGACACAAGCTATTAAAGAAATAAAAGAAATGAATCGGGAGGCAGGGTTTTGAGTAATTGTTTGCTATGTGATGAAGAGCTGACTAACCAGCAATCCTTAAGAGGTCTCATCCTAATGAAAAAAGAGAATCTCACTATGTGTGATAACTGTAAAAACAAGTTTGACCCAGTTAGTGAAGCTAGTTGCAAGACTTGTTGTAAAAAAAGTTCAGAGACTTCTTGTGAAGATTGCAAAGAGTGGGAACGAAAAGGGAAAAGCGTAAACCATAAAGCACTTTACTATTATAATGAAGAAATGAAGGAATATTTTCAAAAATACAAATTCCAGGGAGACCAACTGTTAGCATGTCTCTTTGCTGAGGAAATAAAGGTAGCGCTTAAAAAGTATAAAGGATATACCATTGTACCAATTCCTTTAAGTGACGAGAGAAATGAGAAGAGAGGGTTTAATCAGGTGACAGCCATATTAGACAATGCTGGGATTCCTTATCAAAACCTATTGATAAAAAAGAATACAAAAGCTCAATCACAGAAAAATAAAAAGGAAAGATTAAAAACAGAACAAGCTTTTAGACGAAAAGAGTTTGAAAACAAAGACTGGCCAGAGAAAATAATGATAGTGGATGATATCTACACAACAGGAGCAACAATAGAAAGAGCTAAAGAAATTTTGAATGTAAATGGGGTGAAAGAAATAACATCTTTTTCATTAGCAAGATAGAATATTCAAAAATATATTTGCAAAAATAAAATGAAAGCGTTATAATATAGATATAAAAAGAAAAAACGTTTAGAAAGAAGGTACTTATATGATTAAATATAGTATCCGTGGTGAAAACCTAGAAGTAACAGAAGCCATTCACGACTATGTCGTTTCTAAACTCGAAAAAATTGAAAAATATTTTCAAGCAGAGCAAGAATTGGATGCACGTGTAAACCTAAAAGTTTATCGTGAAAAAACTGCTAAAGTTGAGGTAACGATTCCACTTGGTTCTATTACACTTCGTGCAGAAGATGTTTCTCAAGATATGTATGGATCTATTGACTTGGTGGTTGATAAGATTGAACGTCAAATTCGAAAGAATAAAACAAAAATTGAAAAGAAAAATCGTAGCAAATCTTCAACCAGCAAAATCTTTACAGACGCTCTGGTTGAGGAAAGTGTTGCTCTTGAAAAAGTTGTCCGCACAAAAACGATTGACATTGAACCAATGGAACTAGATGAAGCTATTCTACAAATGGAACTATTGGGACATGACTTCTTCATCTACAAAGATGTGGAAGATAACACAACAAATGTCATCTATCGTCGTGAAGATGGAGATGTAGGACTTCTTGAAGTCAAAGAAAAATAAGCTAATACAATAAGAAAGCTCCTGTAGAATATACAGGAGCTTTCCAATGTTATAGAAGATAAAGTTTCTAAAAACAAAAAAACATAAAAAATTTAAAAAAATAGAAAAAGATATTGACAAGAAGATGAGGTCGTGATATACTAATATAGTTGTCGCGCGAGAGCGACAAAGACCTTTGAAAACTGAACAAGACGAACCAATGTGCAGGGCGCTATAACGGAAGTTATAGTAACTGAACAATAAAAAAACAATAAATCTGTCAGTGACAGAAATGAGTGAGAACTCAAAC